>CAYNSL010000168.1:0-5426 GCA_964399755.1 uncultured Chitinophaga sp.
TCGCGCGATTTTAAGGAAAGCAGCAGCAATACCAGTTTCGCCTTTATCCTGGCGCTGGTACTGATCTTCCTGATCCTCGCGGCGCAGTTCGAAAGTTTCATCGACCCGTTTATCATCATGCTTACCGTGCCGCTGGCCATTGCTGGCGCCTCCCTGTCATTATGGGCCTTCGGGCAAACACTGAATATTTTTTCGCAGATCGGGATGATCATGCTGATCGGTCTCGTTACCAAGAACGGGATCCTGATCGTGGAATTCGCCAACCAGAGCCAGATGAAAGGCATGCCAAAGACACAGGCCGTTGTTCATGCGGCCACGCAAAGGCTGCGCCCCATTCTCATGACCAGCCTCGCCATGTCGCTGGGCGCATTACCGCTGGCGCTGTCGCTGGGCGCTTCGGCCACCAGCCGCATCCCGCTGGGGATCGTGATCGTGGGCGGAATCCTTTTCTCGCTGGTGCTCACCCTGTTTGTGATCCCGGCCATGTATTCCGTGTTATCCAGCAAAAAGAAAAAAAGCGAGATCGATAAATTATTTCATCCTGAAACGCAGCAAAGCGGCGCCGCGGGAGGGAAGGTTCAAACGGCATCATGACCCATGAGAAGAGTACTTTTATTCATACTGGCAGTGTCATCCTTAACCGCGCAGGCGCAGAAAGTCCTGAGCGTGGAGGAAGCCATCGCGACGGCCCTGCAGCACAATTACGATATTCAACTGTCCAGGAACGATTCGATGGTGGCCGCGCTGGATTATTCCTACCGCAATGCGGCATTTTACCCGCAGGTGAACGCCAATGCCGGATATGTGCTGAATAATGTATCGCAACGCCAGAAACTCGCCGACGGCTCCGTGCGCGAGAAAAGCGGGATCAATTCGAATAATCTCACGGCTTCGGTATCACTGAACTGGACACTTTTCGACGGACTGCGGATGTTCGCCACGCGGGATAAAGTGGCCGAATTCGTGAAACTGGGCGAACTGGGGATCAAGAACCAGGTGATCAATACCGTGGCCACGGTGATCAACACCTATTATGATATCGTGCGGCAGAAACAGCAGCTCAGGGCGGTAGAAGAGCAGATGTCGATCAGCGAAGAGCGCGTGAAGCTGGCGCAGTACAAACTGGATATCGGCGTAGGCGCCAAACCCGATGTGCTGCAGAGCAAAGTGGACCTGAATGCGCAGAAGGCCGCGCAACTGGAACAACTGACGCTGATCGCGCAGCTCAAAGACCAGCTGAACCAGTTGATGAACGTCAGTAATAACACTCCCTACGAAGTCAGCGATTCCATCCCCATCAATAAATCACTTTCTTTGGGCGAGATTCAGAACGGGATCGACAAGACCAATCCCGCCCTTTTGATTGCGGGGAAGAATATCGACATCGCCCGACTCACGCTGAAAGAGCGGAAGGCCGACCGTTTCCCGACGTTTAATTTTACGACCAATTATAATTTCAACCGGACCGACAACAAGGAAACGGTGAATCCGTATTCGCCGCTGTTCAGCCGTAACCACGGTTTCAATTACGGGTTGTCGGCCAGCATCCCGATCTTCAATAATTACAATGTAAAGCGGCTGATCCGCCAGGCGCAACTGGATATACAGTATAACCAACTGGTCTTCGAGAACCAGCGATCCGTTGTTGACCTCGCCGTGCTGAACGCCTTTAAAAATTACGAATGGCAGAAAAAAGCGCTGGACCTCGAAGAGGAAAGTATCATCCTCGCGCGCGAAAACGTGGATATCGTTTTCCAGGTATACAAACTCAATTCCACCACCCTGCTGCAATTAAAGGATGCCCAGAAAAGTCTGCAGGACGCGCGCACCCGCCTGATCAACGCCCGGTATAGTACGAAACTGGCGGAGACGGAATTGTTGCGCCTGAAAGGTGAATTGGTAAAGTGATTTATGGTTTGTGGTTTATTGTTTATGGTTCTTTACATCCTACATTTCACTGCAATTTCTGGTATCCTTTTATTACAGGTTCCGAATTTCTCATTATTAAAGTTTTCTTACAGGCTTTCAAATTTCCGGGTATTCAGCTTCCATTTCAATCCATTTCCATTTCTCTTTGTTTTGCTAAATTTAACTTCATAACTAAGTGAAATCAAAAATAAAACCGGGCTTTCTAAAATTTGCTATTCCAAATAGCAACCATTACTATACATTTCTATATGGCTACTATTACACGTTTCGAAGACCTCGAAATCTGGCAATTGGCCTGGAAACTATACCAGAAAATCCAGGTGATTTCAAATAAAATGAGAAAGCAGCATGACTATCGGTTTGCCGAACAATTCAAAGCCGCTGCAGGGTCTGTTATGGATAATATTGCGGAAGGGTTTGAACGGAATAGCCGGTTGGAATTCCTGAATTCCCTCAGTATTTCGAAGGGAGAATGCGGTGAACTCAAATCCCAGTACTACAGATGCGAATTGGATAAATATATCGACAAAAAAGAATTTAATGAGCTTTATGTGGAAACTGAGATCCTTTCAAAAAAAATCGCCAACTTTATCATATACCTGAATAAAACCTCCATTAAAGGGTTGAAATTCAAGGACAGGAAATAATAAAAACCATAAAGGGAACCTGAAATAAAAGAGGCCATGAAATAATGAGACTTCCCGCAAATCACGACAACCATAAACCATAAACAAAAAACCATAAACCCCAATGAATCCCCTGGTTGGAATAATAATGGGATCCGACAGCGATCTTCACGTCATGCAATCCGCTTCGGATATCCTCAAGGAATTCGGCATCCCGCATGAAGTCACGGTCGTGTCGGCCCACCGCACCCCGCACCGCATGATCGAATACGCGGAGAAAGCCCGGGAACGCGGGTTGAAGGTCATCATCGCCGGGGCCGGCGGCGCGGCGCACCTGCCGGGGATGGTCGCTTCGGTGACAACCCTGCCGGTAATCGGCGTACCCATCAAATCCTCCAATTCCATCGACGGCTGGGATTCGGTGCTATCCATTCTCCAGATGCCCAACGGCGTGCCCGTGGCCACGGTGGCCCTGAATGCCGCCAAAAACGCGGGCATCCTCGCGGCGGAGATCCTCGGTACCTCTGACGGGGCGATCTCGGAAAAAGTGTCGCAATACAAAAACTCCCTGAACAACGAAGTGATCGAGAAAGTGGAGAAACTGAAGAAGGAAGGCTGGGAAAACAAGTTCGATTAAAGGAAATCTTTTTTTGTGTTGGCCGGTAAGCCGGGAAGACGGAAAAATTTCAATGACGGTATTGAAGAACCGCTGTTTCCTACACAAACTATTTAATAACCCGGGTTACGCAGGTTACCGGGCTAATGAAAAAGATGGTGAAATACAAAGTTTGATTAACTACATGCGCCACAGGATCATACTTTTGTTCTTTGCCATCCCGCTCTTTTCATGCCGGCATGAAGAAGTGCTGCAGGAAGTAAAAAAACTACCGCATTATCCCTCTGCTTCCGGCGTTGAATTTGTAAATGGTCATTTCTATATAATCGGCGACGACGCCCGGCAACTGCTCGTGCTCGACAGCAGCCTCGCGGTAACCGATTCCATTCCTTTATACCATTTCCCGGATTACCGGATCCCGAAAGACATTAAACCTGATCTTGAAGCCGTAGCCCTGCTGCCGGATCAGCATTTGCTGGTCACCGGTTCGGGCTCCGCATCACCGCAACGAGATGCCGGCTGGCTGATTGATCCGGTCACCAAACAAAAAGACAGCCTCCGCCTCGACACCTTTTACCGGCGGATCTCACGGAGAGGAATAACCGAAATCAATATCGAAGGAGCCGCCATGATACCCGGCGCGCTGGTCCTCTCCAACCGGGGCAGCAAGGGTTTCCCGAAAAACCACCTGCTGTTCACGAAAGACCGTTTCTGGGAAAACCCCTCCCAGGCGCCCATCAACCCCGTACTGATCGGGTTTAATACCGATACTTCCTTTTTCAACGGGGTTTCCGGGCTGGCCTACGCTCCCAAACACGACCAGTTGATTATAACCGTCTCCACCGAAGACACGCGCAACAATACCGATGACGGCGCGATCGGAAAAAGCTATCTCTGGATCGTGAAAAGCATTTCTTCCAAAACGCGCTGGAAGGCCATCAACCCCGACCGGGTGATCGACCTGGAGAAGATTGATGCCCGGTTCCGCGGACAAAAGATCGAATCGGCCTGCGTATGGAAGGAAACCCGGAAGTTTTTATACCTGCTGCTCGTGGCGGATAATGACGACGGGAGCAGCACGCTGTTCCGGTTGGTTGTGCCGGTATGAGATTTTTTTACCGCGGAGAACAGGAGAGCGCAGAGGCTGCGCAGAGATATTTTATTTATAGATCCGCGAACCCTGTTAAGGCTGGTGGTGGCACACTGTAATTTTTCAACGAAGAAACCAGGAGAATACGGTGACTGCACAAAGATACCTGACTTACGTCTCTGCGTAAACCCTGCGTCCTCCTGTTCTCCGCGGTGAATCCCTCATTACCTCCTTTAGGAAGAATTTAAAAAATTCAGTACTTTACTAATCAAAACCCCTCCGCTCCCTTTAAACCTGCATTATGAAAAATTTACTCCCGGTATTTTTACTCTTTGTACTGGCCGCAGCCCGGACTCCCCTTCGGGCGCAGACACCCCTTCCCTTCCGGGATAATTCCATCAAGGGCCCGCAGACCTTCGCGATGGTGATCGGGATCTCGAAATACCGGTTCATCCGCCCCCTTACCTATGCCGATAAGGACGCCCAGCTTTTCCGTGATTACCTCAAATCACCGGGGGGCGGCAGCCTGAAAGACGAGAATATTTTTTTACTGATGAACGAACAGGCCACTTCCGGCAATTTCTGGAGCAAGGGATTCCAGTGGCTTGGCGCCAAACAACTGCAGAAAGGCGACCGGCTCTTTATTTACCTGGCCGGACATGGCGACGCGATCGACGAAGACCAGTTCTTCTTTCTCGGTTACGACTGCAACCCGCATGGCGACAAAAACAATTATCTCGTAGGCGGGGCCATCCAACTCTACAACCTGAAGAAAAAGATCGCCAATGAAACCGCCCGCGGCGTGGAAGTGTTCTTTATCATGGATGCCTGCCGCAGCAACGAACTGCCGGGGGGCACGGCGGGGCAAAGCTTTCTCAATACCGCCGTATCGCAGAAACGCGCCGGCGAGATCATGATGCTGGCCGCGGCGGCGGGGCAGGAATCCCTCGAGGACGCATCCATCGGCAACGGGCATGGCCTGTTTACATGGTACCTTGTTGACGGGCTCAGCGGGCTGGCCGATTCATCGGGAGGACCCGATAATAAAGTCACTTTTTCAGAGATACAGCAATACGTCGACAAAAATGTGCCTGCCATCGCCCAACAGCGTTTTCGCAGGAGCCAGGATCCCTTTTTCTGCTGCAACGAGAACAGCGAAAAAGTG
>CAYNSL010000169.1:0-1302 GCA_964399755.1 uncultured Chitinophaga sp.
GAAGGTGTTTACCTGTACGATTATGACGGCCGCCGTCACATTGATTTTTCCTCCGGCCTGATGAATGTCAATATTGGCCACGGCAACCAGCGTGTAACCGAGGCCGTAGTGAAACAAATGCAGGAAGTAGCTTATGTTACCCCGAGTTGTGTGACGAAAGTGCGGGGCGAACTCGGGAAAAAACTCGCGGAAATATGTCCCGGCGATCTGAACAAGGCCTTCTTCACCTTATGCGGCGCCACATCGATCGAAAACGCGATCAAGCTGGCCCGCCTGTATACCGGCAGGCATAAAATATTGTCACGGTACCAATCCTACCATGGCGCTTCCATCGGTGCGATCTCCGCCGGTGGCGACCCGAGGCGGATCCCCGTGGATGTACAGCAGGCGCCCAATTTCGTGCACTTCGACCTCCCCTATCTCTATCGCTGGGAATATGGCGAAGAAACCCTGCTGAAAGAATCCGTAGCCAGCCTGGAAAGGGTGATCGCCTATGAAGGGCCTGTGAATATCGCCGCGATACTGCTGGAAGGGGAATCGGGTTCATCAGGTTGTTTGAAATACCCCGTTGGTTATCTGAAAGCGGTCAGGGAAATCTGCAATAAAAATGGCATCCTGCTGATCATCGACGAAGTGATGAGCGGGTTCGGCCGGACGGGCAAATGGTTCGGATTTGAAAACCATGGCATCATCCCGGATATGATTTGCATGGCCAAGGGACTCACCTGCGGTTATCTTCCTTTTGGCTGCCTGATGGTCAGCGACAGGATCGCCGCCAAATACGACGATGCGGTGCTGCCGCTGGGTCTCACCTATTCCGCTCACCCGGTAAGTTGTGCAGCCGCGCTGGAAACATTGAAGATCTATGAAGACGATAACCTGATTGAAAATGCCGCTGCCATGGGACTTTATATCAATGAACAGGTGGAGAAACTGAAGCAAAAACATCCCAGCATCGGCGATTTCCGGAACACGGGCTTACTGGGCTGCATCGAACTGGTGAAGAACAGGAAAACCAAAGAACCGATGGCTCCCTTCAATGCCAAACCCGATGAGATGGCGGTAATGAACAAGGTGGCGGCGAAAATTAAAGAACTGGGAATGTACACGTTTGTCCGCTGGAGCTATATATTCATCGCCCCTCCCCTGATCGTTACGAAAGAACAGATTGATGAAGGGCTGGCGATCATCAGTGAAGCTATCAAGATTGCAGACACCGTCACAACTCCGTAGGAGTTGAATATTCTTGGAAACTCCGTAGGAGTTAAATATTTATAAAACGATTTTTAATCCCAAAACCCA
>CAYNSL010000169.1:1402-5425 GCA_964399755.1 uncultured Chitinophaga sp.
AACTCCGTAGGAGTTAAATATTTATAAAACGATTTTTAATCCCAAAACCCACAACTCCGCAGGAGTTGAATATTTATGGAAACTCCGTAGGAGTTAAATATTTATAGAAACGATTTTTAATTCATAGCACCGCAACTCCGTAGGAGTTGAATATATATATATAAACAAACCCGTAAAGGTCGAAAAGGAAAAACCGGAATGCCCAATACATATACACAATTATATATCCAGTTCGTATTCGCGGTAAAATACCGGCAAAGCCTGATCCGAAAGGAATGGAAGGATGAATTATGCAAGTATATTACGGGTATTGTTCAGAATAATAAAAGCAAAATGTTATGCATAAATGCAATGCCCGATCACATACATTTATTTATTGGCTATAAACCATCCGTCCCGATACCCGACCTGGTAAAAGACATCAAAGTGGCCAGCACGTTCTGGATAAAAGAAAACAGGTTGTCAAAGGAAAATTTCAACTGGCAGGAAGGATATGGTGCTTTTTCCTACCGGTTAAGAGACCTCGATGAAATTTGCAAATACATCCAAAACCAGGAAGATCATCACCGGAAAATATCATTCCGGGAAGAATACCGGAAATTTTTACGGGATTTTGATATCACCTATGACGATAAATATTTATTCGAATTTTTTGATGACATATATTCAACTCCTACGGAGTTGAACGATCCGTAACCGATTTTTTGCCATAAGGATTTGTCTCCTACGGAGACTGCTCATTTTGCATTATGTAAAGTAATATGACTCACAACCAGGACCTATACGATTCCTCCCTCATCAACGATGACCTCGCCCCGGTACCCGCGGAGAAAAGAAAATGGGGCACCTGGAACTACGCGGCGCTCTGGATCAGCATGAGTCTTTGCATCCCCACTTATATGCTGGCCAGTTCGCTGATCGGCGGCGGAATGAACTGGTGGCAGGCCATCCTCACCATTTTTATCGGAAACAGTATCGTGCTCATCCCGATGATCCTGAACGGACATGCCGGCGCCAAATACGGGATTCCTTTCCCCGTTTTTGCGCGGGCGAGTTTCGGAACGACCGGGGCTAATATTCCCGCCATGCTGCGTGCCATCGTAGCCTGCGGCTGGTTTGGTATTCAAACCTGGATCGGAGGCGCATCCATCTACAATATCGCAAGGGCATGGAACCCTTCGCTGCCCGGGATCGACAATAGTTCCCTTTTTCCCCAGGCCATCCCGATGATCTGTTTCTTCGCCTTCTGGCTGCTCAATATGTTTATTGTTTACCTCGGCGTGGAAAGCATTAAAAAATTACTGGTCTTTAAAGCCATATTCCTGCCGGTGGCCGCGCTGGCATTATTGTTCTGGGCCATCAGCGCGGCACATGGTCTGGGCCCGATCCTGGAACAACCTTCGCACCTGAAAGGCGCTGCCTTCTGGAATTATTTTTTTCCGGCGCTCACGGGCATGGTGGGATTCTGGGCAACGCTCTCTTTGAACATTCCCGATTTCACCCGGTATGCAAAAAGCCAGCGTGCGCAGATCCGCGGACAGGCGATCGGATTGCCACCCTCGATGACCCTGTTCGCCTTTATCGGCGTGGTGGTTACTTCAGCCACCGCCATTATTTACGGGAGCACCGAATGGGATATTGTGAAGCTGGCCGGCAGATTCGACAGCAAACTAATGGTCACATTCGCGATGATCGGGATCGTGATCTCCACGCTGGCCACCAATATTGCGGCCAATATCGTGAGTCCTGCCAATGATTTTTCCAACCTCGCGCCGAAAAAGATCAACTTCAGAATGGGCGGCTATATCACGGGGATCATCGGCATCCTTATCTTTCCGTGGAAACTGATCGCCACACCCGACGGTTATATTTTTACCTGGCTGGTGGCCTATTCAAGCCTGCTGGGACCGGTGGGCGGTATCCTGATCGCGGATTATTATTTTATCCGCCGGCAGCAATTGCAGGTGGATGAACTGTACAGTCGCCGCGGCCGCTACAGTTATACGGGGGGCATCAATGGCCGCGCCGTGATTGCCCTGCTGGCAGGCATCCTGCCCAATGTACCCGGGTTCCTGGTCACCATTAAGGTCATGCCCTCCGGGGATATGCCAGCCTGGATCAATAACCTCTATCATTATGCCTGGTTTGTTGGATTTTTTGTCAGCGGTTTAGTATATTGGTTGTTGATGCGTGAAAAGAAACAAGGAGGAACCGGATGACGCGTGTAGGCGCTGGTCATCATAAATAAAAAATTATGAGTATCCTTATTAAAAACGGAAGAATCATCACCGCCACGGATGACTATATGGCGGATATATTCATAGAAGGGGAAACGGTGAGGGCTATCGGCCGGGATCTCGGCATGAAGGCGGATAAAGAAATTGACGCTGCGGGGAAACTGGTTTTTCCCGGAGGTATCGACCCGCACGTACACCTCGACATGCCCTTTATGGGCACCTACAGCAGCGATAATTACGAAACGGGTACCCGTGCCGCTTTGTTTGGCGGCACGACGATGGTGATCGATTTCATCCTGCAGAAACAGGGTCATTCCCTGCGGTCGGCGCTGGAAGAATGGCGCGGAAGGTCAGACGGCAACTGCGTGGGTGATTACAGTTTCCACATGGCGGTGACCGATTTCAACGACCAGACAAAAACAGAGATCAGGGATTTTATTGAGAAAGAAGGCATCACGTCTTTCAAAACCTTTATGGCCTATAAGGGCGCGCTGATGATCGACGACCGGCAGATGGTAGGGCTGATGGAAGAAGTGAAAAAATGCGGCGGACTGATCAACGTGCATGCCACCAACGGGGATATGATCGATTACCTTGTAGCCAAACACCGGGGCGAGGGAAAACTTTCGCCGCTTTATCATTATCTCTCCCAACCCGAAATAACGGAAGCCGAAGCCAGCGAACGATTTACGGATATGACTTTTTATACCGGTTGCCCGGGTTATATCGTGCACCTCACCTGTGAAGGCGCGTTGAATGCGGTACGCAATGCCACCCGGCGCAACCAGAAAGTTTTTGTCGAGACCTGTATCCAGTACCTGATCCTCGACGCTTCCCTGTATGAAAAGGATTTTGAAGGCGCAAAATGGGTGATGAGCCCTCCCCTGCGCCAGCCCAAGGACCAGGAAACGTTATGGGCGGGGATCAACCAGGGACTGGTGCAGGTGGTGGCCACGGATCACTGCCCCTTTAAATGGGAGCAGAAAAAAATGGGTGAAAAGGATTTTTCGAAAATCCCCAACGGACATCCCGCCATCGAGAACCGGATGGAATTATTATACAGCGAAGGCGTGCACAAGGGACGCATCACGCTGAACAAATACGTGGAAGTGGCCTGCACCAACCCGGCAAAGATATTCGGCATGTTCCCGCGCAAGGGAACGATCGCCGTAGGCAGCGATGCCGATATCGTGATTTTCGACCCGAAAGAAAATCATAAGATTTCCGCGAAGACCCATCACATGAACGTGGATTATTCGGGCTATGAGGGCTGGGAACTGACCGGTAAAGTAAAGACGGTGCTGCTTCGCGGTAAAGTGGCGATCGAGAATAATCATTGTCATATTGACAAGGGCTACGGGAAATTCATCAAACGAAATAAAGTGGAACAGAAAATCTGAAACTACCACCAGGCAGGACCTGCCGGCCTGTATAATAACTCCTAACTCCACCCTTCGGCAGGCGCTGGGTGACCACAAAAACGAATCTATGCCACGGATCATCAAATCAGGATTGATACAATTAAGTTTACCCAAAACCGAAGGCGAAGGCACGATCGAAGAGATCAAGGAAGCCATGGTACAAAAACACATCCCGTATATCGAAGAAGCCGGGAAAAAAGGCGTGCAGATCCTTTGCATGCAGGAGATCTTCAATACGCCGTATTTCTGCCCCGGGCAGGACAAAGCCTGGTATGAATCCGCGGAAACCGTTCCCGGTCCCACCGTGGAACGGATGCAGGAATACGCGAAGAAATACAATATGGTGATGATCGTTCCCATGTATG
>CAYNSL010000170.1:0-5356 GCA_964399755.1 uncultured Chitinophaga sp.
TGCCTTGAAAACACGAAGGGCATACTGGTCTTCGGGGTACATGCTCATGATCAGTACGGGTATTTTCGGGTTGATTTCCCGGATCTGCTGAAGCGCTTCCAGTCCGCTTCTTCCCGGCATGCTGATATCGCAGATAACAAGATCCCATTCTTCGCGGATAACGGAAGCGACCAGTTCTTCCACATTACTGACTTCCCCGATCACGGCGCTGGGGTATTCTTCGAGTATGATTTGACGCAGTCCTTTCCGCACGATAGCATGATCGTCGGCAATGATAATCCGCAGCATATTCCGGTATAATTTTAAACTTCACTTCCAATCGGAACATTAACCCTGATACATGTGCCTTTACCCGGGGAACTCTCGATACTAAATGTACCGCTGATAAGAGAGATGCGTTCCCGCATCCCCAATATACCCAAAGTTTTTTTATTCTCAATATCGCGTACAACAAATCCTTTGCCGTTGTCCCGGATTTCCATGGATAAATAGTCCTTCGCCGCCTGAAGCGTAACCCATACTTCGCTGGCTTCGGCATGCCGCGCTACATTGGTCAGTCCTTCCTGGAAAATCCTGAACAGGGTAATGGCCACATTATTCGGAAGCTTGTAATCACCGGCGCTGTTCAGCAAATTCACTTTTATACCGGAACGTTTTTCAAATTCCTGCCCCTGCCATTCCAACGCCGAGGGCAGTCCCAGGTCATCGAGCATACTGGGTCTTAATTCGGAGGAGATCTTCCGCACCGACTTTACGGTCTTATCCACCATGCCCACCAGGTCGCGGAGCCGTTCCTTCACTTTTTCTTCTTTTGTATCAATTTTTTTGTTCAGCCAGGAAATATCCATTTTCAGCACCGTAAGTTGCTGCCCGAGCTCATCGTGAATTTCACGGGCGATATGCGAACGCTCTTCTTCCCGTATTTGCTGCAGGTACCCGGTCAGTTTCCGTAACGACTCGTTGGTGGCGGCCAGTTCCTGTTCCGCTTTTTTCAGTTCGGAAATATCAATACCCGTACCCACCATGCAGAGCACCCCGTTATAAGTAATGGCACGCCCGGTGAATAAATAAGGAATCTTTTCCCCCTGGCGCGTCAGGAACCGCGCTTCCAATTCCGCCTCGCCCTCGCGGAAAGTCTGTTCCACTTTCTGCCGGGCCAGTTCACGGTCATCTTCCGCAAAGAACCGGAGGGGCGGCAGGGTTTTCAATTCTTCCGGCCCGTATCCGGAAACCAGTTCGAAGTTCTTGTTCCAGCGCAGGAAATTCCTGTTGATATCAAACATATAGAATATGCCGGGCAGGCTGTTGACAGCAGTATCAGAGAGTTCTTTTTCCCGGAATATCCTTTCCTCGGCCAGTTTGCGTTCTGTGATATCACGGATAAAGGCGCAGAAGAAAAAATCATCCCCCTGGCGGATCGGGATCACGGACAGTTCGATCGGGAATTCCCTCCCTTCCTTATTGATGGCTGTTATTTCGATGAGCCGGTTGAGGACAGGCCCCTCTCCCGTTTGACGGAATTTTTCCATTCCATTTTCATGCAGGCTACGGTACTGTAAGGGTATAATGGTCTCCGATAACCTTTTCCCCAGCACTTCCTCCGCTTTCCATCCGAATATTTTCTCTGTCTGCGGTGTCCATACCGTGATGATGCCGGTATTATTGATACAAACGATCGCGTCGAGCGCGGAATCCATAATGAGCTTGCGTGTTTCCTCGCTTTTCCGCACTTCTTCTTCGGCCCTGATGCGCTGTGTTATATCCTGTACAGTACCCGAGAGGATAACGGGTTCACCTTTTTCATTTCGTAATAATTCTCCCAGCTCGTGTACATAACGGATATCGCCGTCGGGCCGGATGATTCGGTGAACGTAGTCCAATTTCTTCTTCCCAGCCAGGGCTTCATCTTCCGCCTGCTGAAAAGCTTCCCGGTCATCGGGGTGAATAGTATTAAAGAAAGCTTCGTAATTGGCGCCGAATTCGCTTTTTTCAATTCCGAATATCCGGTAGATCTCATCCGACCAGCTCAGCCGGTTGTTTTGCAGGTCCAGTTCCCAGTGACCCATTTTGCCGATCCACTGTGCTTTGCGGTATTTTTCCTCGCTTTCCTTAATCGCCTGTTCCGCTTTTTTCCTTTCCGTGATATCCATCATGCTGCCGGTCATGCGGATGGGTTTCCCCTCCTTGTTGCGCACGATATAACAGCGGTCATACAAATCCCTGTACCCCTTGTCTTCCGTACGGAAGCGGTACTCAGAAATAAAAACGTTTTTATCGGAGGCAAGGGTTTCTTCCTGCCGTTTGATGATGACGTTCCTGTCGTCAGGATGGATCCGTTCCGCCCACATCGACTCGGTCGGTACCGGGTCGGCCAGGGAAAGGCCATACAGGCGCTGGTGGGTTTCATTTGCCCAGAGCTGATTGGTTTCAAGGTTCCATTCCCAGATGGCATCATTGGTGGTACGACTGATCAGTTCAAAACTTTCCTGTGATCTTTTGATATCATCCGCCGTCTTTTTCCTTTCGGTAATGTCGATCACCATGGCAAGCGTACCGGTATTTTCACCGTTTATTTCGAGGGGGCTGGTGCTCATCAGCGTCCAGATAGCGCGGCCGTCGCGTGTCAGAAATTTGAATTCATGATCGTCGGAAATCCCTGACCGCCTGCGTTGGATATTCCTTTCGCTGATGGCGATTCCCTGTTCATCCATAAATTCAAAAATCTGACGGCCCATCATCTCCTGCCGGGTATACCCGAGCATTTCGGCCATCCGGTCATTTACGAAGGAAGTGCAATTGTTCTTATCGATCATCCAGATCCCTTCCTGGGCGGTTTCAACGATCCGCCGGTACCTTTCTTCACTTTCCTGGATGACGGCGGTTTTTTCTTCTACCTGCCTGTTCAGTTCTTCATTGAATTTTGCCAGCAACTGTTCTGCCCTTTTGCGTTCGGAGATATCCCGCATAACCGTCACAAAACCTGTAGTCTCTCCTTTTTCGTCTTTTAATGCCGTTACAGATGCAAGACAATGAATGGCCTCCCCTTTACGGTTATAATTCACCACCTCCAATTCAATACTTCCTTTTTCAGGGATCCTGCGAATGATGTTTGCATGATCGGCGCTTGTATATCCGCTGTGCGTTATGTCGGGTGCAAAACGACCGATGGCTTCCTCCTTGGAATAACCGTACATGTTTTCAGCGCCTTTGTTCCAACTAATGATATAACCTTTCATATCCAGCGAGAAGATGGCATCGCTGGTCTTTTCGGTCAGGCTGGCCAGGTAGAGTATTTGTTTCTCGTATTCCCGGCTCAGTTTTAATCCCCGGTAAAGACGTGTAAACAGGAAAATCAGTCCTGTCAGCAGCACCAGGACCATGATGATCAGTAAGCGTGCCGTTTTACGGGCCGCATCCTGCCGTTCTGTATTGGAATATTGGAGGGTGTGCCGGTCCTCGCTTTCGAGGGAAAAGACAAGCGACCGGATAGAGTCCATGGTTTCACGGCCCCGACCCGAACGTATCAATTGGTCAGCCGAGTCCTGCAGGTTTCGGTCCATGGCATCCACGGTTACAGCAGTCATATTTGCTTTCTGGCGTACGAAATATAATAATCTCTCCAGTACCCGTGCGCGCAGCGGGTAAAGGGTTTGGAGGGCCCGCACCGCCATGGAGTCCTTTTCCAGATTCTGTCTTGCACTGAAATAAGAAGCCAGGAATTGCCGGTTACCGGAAATGACATAACCCCGCTGACCCGATTCGATATCCTGCATATCATCCATCAGGTCTTCCAGTACACGAAGGGATTGCAGTGAATTATTTACGTTCCGGGTTTCCGTTACCGTTTTCCGGATGTTGCGGTAGGTAATGATGATAAATGCCGAGCTAACCAGGATGAGCAGGGAAAGAAGTATTAATATGTTCCGGCGGTTATAAAACTGACGCATACTTCCCCCAGGTTTACAGGGATTGAATCTGAATGAAGATCGGAGGGAGCGGCCGTTGGCTACAAACCCTGCGCATTGATAAAATTAACCAATGCCGCGGTATTTTTCAGGTTCAGTTTTTTAAGAATATTATACCGGTGCACTTCCACTGTTTTCAGGGAAATGTCCAGTTGCAGCGCGATCTCGCGGGATGACAATCCTTCCTTAATGAGTTTGACGATATCCAGTTCCCGGCGCGACAACGCATTCAGGTCAGGTCTCCCGTTATCTTCGTCCAGTTCCTGTTGGGCCAATATGTTTTTGACTTCGTCACACACATATTTTTTCCCGTCATTTACTTCCAGGATCGCGTTCAGCAGTTCATCCTTGGATGAATTCTTGGTTACATAACCCATCGCTCCGATCTGCAGCATACGGCGGGCATATGCGGGCATTGAATGCATGGAAATTCCTATCACCCGCGATTCAGGAGCCGATTTCCGCATCATCTTCGTGCCTTCAAAGCCGTTGACAGGCGTCATATTGATATCCATTAATACGATGCGGGGATTTCTTTGTTTCGCGATGGAAACCGCTTCTTCCGCATTGCTGGTTTCTCCCACTACCATAAAGCGGGCATCGCTGTTGAGTATAAATGACCACGACTCCCTGATCAGTTTATGGTCGTCTACCAGCAGAATCGTGATTTTTTCCATGGGTGTGCGCATAAGTTCATTATAATATGATGTATTGACCCGCATAATTTACGTATTAAGTATTATTTGTACCTAAAAGAATTTCCCATTTTCCCAAACTTTACGAAAAAAATTTTTTTTAAGTAAATCCACTTATTTGATTTACCTGTCAGATACCCGTATAAATACTAACCGGGCGCTGCATGGCAGCCAGTCCGGTCCAGAATTCCCGATCAATTCGGGCAATAGGATAACAAGTTTTTTCTGCTGCCGGCATGTGGTATACCGGTGCAATTATTGACCCGGCTAAATTAATTACCGGAAATTCAAATTATAAAACGCTGATGAAGCCGGGTATAGTCTGTTGTCCTGATCGCGGGTCATAAAATATCCTGTTATTTGTCGAATGACGACTACAGGGCCTTTACTTTATTCCTGACCGGTTAAGGCGGGTATGTACAAAAAAACCCTGCCGATGCGGCAGGGTATGATTCGTGGAGGCGACCGGAATCGAACCGGTGTCCAAACAAATTCTTCAAAAGCTTTCTACATGTTTATTCCGTTTTGTGTTGTCGGGAATGAACTGGTCCGGAGTTTCCCCCGGGAAAACGGACAACCGATCCATTCCGTAGCTGTATGGTCTTAAGCAACCGGCACAGCCTGGGGTTGCAGCAACCCGTTTTGTTTTTGAGTCGGCGGCGGGGCTTGGTAACAGGTCAACCGGCCCGGCGGCCC
>CAYNSL010000171.1:0-5246 GCA_964399755.1 uncultured Chitinophaga sp.
TGGTCAGCTTTACGGCCAGGGGATAAGCGTAGGCGGAACCGATGGTGCAATTGTTGCCCAGTGCGGCGGGCGTTAAAAAGGCGTTCATATACATACGAATGCCATTCACTTCGGTGATGGTGGTATAACTGTTAAAATCGTGATTCCCGATATAAAAAATCATGCCGCCGGTGCCGCTCCGGATTTTTGATACGCTGGTGCCCATGACCGTGGTATCGCCGGTGGCCCGGGAATGTTTATGGCCGCTGTTCGACCAGGCGGCATTAATCCGCCAGTTCTGCAGGCTACCCGTGATAGAAATATCATAATTTCCTTCGAACTGTGAAAAGCTCAGGTCGGGGTTGGGGTAACTGATGGCGGTTCCGGCCGTTGAATTGGCATCGGTGATACCGGTGCTGGTTTGAAAATGTCCAAGCGAATTATTCTCATAGGTTTGAACGCCTTCGCACTGCGCCAGGAAATTGCCGCCATATTGTGTAAATCTTTTTACGGCAGCAACAGCATCATTCTGGGCCGAACCCGTCTTGGTGTTATGCGGTTCAGAAGCAAAAGTATAGCACTTGATCAGCAAGTCGGATGCGGGACCTGTTTGATAATTCCCGGAGGGGATATTACAGGCGGTCATGAATGTGGTGTGGATGAGGGCATTTGTCCCATCCGTCAGCACCAGTGCTTTGGGCACAAAACCTGTCAGATCGTAGCGGACATCCACCGTAACCGATGCATTTGTTTTGTACATTTTTATTTTATCATTCGCATTTGAAATGGCCGAGTTATAGGTATCCACAATTGCGGCGACTCCGGTAGTATCCGAAGCGAAAATTACGAAGGGTCCCGCTTTAAAATTAAAAGAGGCGGCAGAACCTGCTGTCGGTTTTATTTTCGTGGCATTTACTGTGAAATCAATTCCATCTTTTGATTTACCCGCTTTGATCACCCATTTCACTTTTTTATTATTGTTCAGCAGCGTCACGATCAGGCCGTAGGCTTTATAATTAAATACACCGGAATTGTTCACCTGGTTGGTATTGTCCATCGCGATCACATAACTGCCGGAGGGAAGGGTCTGGTTATTCGACGTGGGAGCTGGCAGGTCGGTGTTTTGTGACTGCACAGTACGGCAGGATAAAATAACAAGCGCACAGAGTACAATTGCTTTCATTCGATTAGGGTTTACGGACGCTCAACAATGTATCCGGTTGTCTGGCAACGCTGATCAACTAGGGTAAACGCCGTATTGCGGTGGAAAATTGAAAGGGGAGGGCAGATACGGATGTTTATCGTAGTTTTTCGTGGATACTTTCGGAATTCTGACAATAAAAATACGATGCGGTTTTTGTATTTGCAAGTGCGCGTAACATTATTTTTTAATGGTTACCCTGTAATTTTTCATGACAAGTAAGTTTAACATCGTCATCGCTAATTCACCTGTTACATTCGTAGATCTACGCGTTCCCGCTCTTTGCAAAAACAAAAACGGCCCTGGTAAAGGGCCGTTTGGTGGTTTTGAATAATCAGTCCGTAATGGTGGTCCGTTGGAGTATCCCTAGAAAAATTTATTGTTTTACAAATTTGGCCGACATCCGCGCGTCACCGTCGGATAAGCTGACAAGGTACATGCCCCTGTTCAGTTGGTCGGGCAGTGATATGCTGATTACATTATTACCCTTGGCGCACATCAGTAATTGTTCCTGCATAATGCGGCCGCTCATATCAAGGACGCGGAGCTGCAGGGTTTGGCTGGATGAAGATTCAAAGCTCAGCGTCAGTTTATCATTCACCGGGTTGTTGATGATCTTAACCTGCCCGTTGTTCAGCCGGGTAGCCTGGAAGGCGAGGATCTTTGAATAGTTTATCACGCCGCTCTTGTCAGTCATCTTCAGGCGATAGAATACTTTATCGCTTGTCATGGTTTCGGGGTACTGGTAAAATTCAGTTCCCACTTTCTCGCTGCCCATCACCACTGCTGCAACAGAAAAGTCCGTACCGTTGGTACTGCGTTGCAGTTCAAACTGGTCGGCGATTTCATTATCGGCCACCGTCCACTGCAGGGTTACTTTGTTATTGTTCAGGTTGCCCTGGAAATTAACCAGTTTTACCGGAAGCGTACTGGGCGCATTGCCGCAGTAAGCCGTGGGAGCAATCGGCGTTAAAAATGCGTTCATATACATACGAACACCGTTAATGGCGGATTCAGAAGTCGGGTTAAAATCGTGGTTGCCGAGGTAAAAAACCATGCCGCCGGGACCTGTGATCAGTTTGGCTACGGCAGCGGCCTGCGTTTCATCATAGGTTCCTGTTCCGGTCATGTCGCTGAATGCTGCAGTAGACATATCAGTAGTCGGCTCCCAGTTTTTCAGGCTACCGCCGGAACTGGCATTATAAGTTCCCTGGAACTGGTAATAACTCAGGTCAGGATAAGGATAATCCAGATTGGTGCCGATCGCGCCGTTAACATCGGTAATCCCGTCAACGGTCATAAATCTTCCCAGCGGATTATTTTCATAAGTTCTGATCGCGGCACACTGGCCCAGGAAATTTCTGCCGGACAATACAAAACGTTTGATATTGGCAACGGCGGAATCAACGGCGGGGCCGGTTTTGTCATTATGCGGTTCGGAGGCGAAAGTATAGCAGCTGGTCATCAGGTCAACGCCGGTAGAAGTAAAGTAGTTGGTAGTGGGAATCGAAGCGGCGGCCATGAAATCAATATGAATCGATTGGTTTCCGCCGTCGGTAAGGATGGCCGCTTTGGGTTTAAAGTTGATCATGTTATAGCGGATATCCACATTATTGGTAACCGTGGTGGTGCGGAACACTTTCGGCCTGGCATTGCCGGTAAGATTGTAGGAGGTGTAGAATCCCCGGATAAGGGCTGCCACGCCCGTTGTGTCTGCAGCAAAGATTACAAAAGGCCCCGACACAAAACTACGGCTGGTGATCGTGCCGCTCAGCGTGGGCTGGAATTGCTGCGCCATGGCGGTAAAATCCACGCTGTCTTTATTCTTGCCGGCGCGGATCGACCATTTCAGTTTTACATTGTTATTGAGCAGGTGAACGATCAGTCCGTAGGCTTTTAAATTAAATTTACCCGAACCGATATTACCATCCGTTTGCAGGGTATTGTCCATCGGGATCACATAACTCCCGGCGGGCAGGGTCTGCAGGTTGGCGGGGGGGTTGGGAAGGTCCTGGCCTTTGGCCGGGTTAACCAGGAATGACAGGCATAAAGCAGCGAGTACAGTTGTTTTCATTTTCTTAGGGTTGAATTCGTTCTGTTTTCAAAGCAGACTTACCAGTTCTGCTTACGGATTATTACGGGTTCCAGAAAAACGTTTCTCCGGTCGTTTAAAAACTCCGAGTCTGCGTTGAGCCGTACGGTAGATGGGGAAATGAGAAGAAGGTTTTTACGGTACGGATGCGATTCGTAGTTTTTCGTGGATACTTTCGCTTTCGGAACCAAAACTACTATCGAGTTTTTACCCATGCAAGCTTTTTTAAAAAAAATTTTTCATATATTTTCAACCGCTTCATTTTCAGGAGTGATATTTTTTTTCAATTTATTTTTTTTCGTAGAACTACGAATAAAATTCAGCGCATGTTGTTACAACGAATAAAGGTTTACGCGTATGCCCGTTGACATTTCTTTCGCTGAACAGGTCATGCGTGTATCGTAAGGATACGTATTCAGGTAACGTAACCTGCGAAAGTCATAGTGTGAAATGGACTGATCTGTATTTCGTAAAAGGGGCGGCGCCGGTTCGTGGTACAAAAGGAAAAGCCCTTAAAAAAGGGCTTTCTGTACTGATACTCCGTGTATGAAAATGACGTGAAGATCAGCTCCCCTCAATAGGTTGGCGGCGGCGAACGGGCTGGAGCGCCCATTGCGGTTCCTGTTTCATTCCCACCGGCCTGGCCGTTTTCTGCACGGCTTTCTTCAGGCGGTTGTATAATTCTTTCCAGTAATTTTTTTGTTGACGGCGCATGAAAGCAGTTGGTTTATTATTGATTCAGCTTTTGGGATCGATCTGTACGGTACCCGACCAGCAGGCCTGCCGGTCCTTACCGATCATCCGTATACGGTAAGTTGTTTTTCGGCGACCGGACTTTTCGTAAAACTCATAATGATCTGTCCGGGGACTGTCTGTTCCAAAAACAAGTCCGGCCAGGTGAAAATTTTTTCCGTCGGTGCTTTTCTCCACTTCAAATCGGTCGGCGGATTCATTTTCAGTGACCGCCCAGATCAGTACCATCCTGTTCTGAAGGTACCAGCCCTTGCATTCGAGTAATTGCAGGGGTGTGACTACGGTAGTGGAAGAGGCTGGCGGCAGGGGGCTGGCAAAAGGGGGTATAGGTTGCGGTGTCTGCGAGGGCTGATAGATCAGCCGGAGCGACACAATAATTACACAAGCAGCGAATCGAGTCATTTCTAAGGGTTTGGTTGCGGTCCTATAGAAATATTGGATGTTTGTGTTTGATCAGGCAAATACCCGTTTGTATAAGCAGTCAGTCAATACCTGGGTTGAAAAGGGTGGAACAGGTACGGATCTTTCTCGTAGTTTTACGCGGGTATATGTGGTTTTCCGAATCGGAAACAAACCTACAGACCCGCCTGCAGAAATGCAAGTCTTTTGAAAAAAATATTTTCATAAAAAAAGTGCCGCTTCATTATTCGTGCGAACCCGCGAATAGTTTTGCCTGTTATAACATGCACATGCCATCACCGGTTATACGTGTAAAGAATCTCAGCAAACGCTTTAAGGAAATCATTGCCGTTGATGATCTGTCTTTTTCGGTGGAAGCGGGTACCGTTTACGGTTTCCTCGGGCAGAACGGCGCGGGTAAATCTACTACGATCCGCATGCTGCTCAGCCTGATCCGGCCGGATGCGGGCGAGATTGAAATTTTCGGAATGAACCTGGCGCGCCACCGCCGCGAGATCCTGCGGCAGGTGGGAGCCATTATCGAAAAACCCGATCTCTATAAATACCTCACGGCGCTGGAGAACCTCCGTCTCTTTGCCGCGCTGAGCGGAAAGAAAATTCCCGAAACAAAGCTGGCGGAGCAGCTGGAGCAGGTGGGACTGGCCGCCCGGGCGCATCACCGCGTAAAAACCTATTCGCAGGGAATGAAACAGCGCTTAGGCATCGCCGTTGCACTGGTGCATGACCCGCAGCTCATCATCCTCGACGAACCCACCAACGGGCTCGATCCCCAGGGTATCGCCGATGTGCGGAACCTGATCC
>CAYNSL010000172.1:0-5241 GCA_964399755.1 uncultured Chitinophaga sp.
GGCAGTCGGCAATAACTGGCCCGACCCCGGCACTGGTTTGTGAAGACACAAACCAGGGACACAAACCAGGGCGACCGGGATAATGAAATGCTGGTTTGTGGAGACACAAACCAGGGAGGGTGGGCCGGCTCCTGACTCCCTACTCTTTCTTATCTTCGCGGCAACATGACCGAAAAGATCCTGATCCTCGATTTTGGCTCCCAATATACCCAACTGATCGCCCGCGCCGTAAGAGAGGCGAATGTGTACTGCGAGATCATCCCCTACCATAAACCCTTTGATTTTGAACCCGGACTGAAAGGCATTATCCTTTCCGGTTCGCCCTTTTCGGTTAACGAGGAAAAAGCCCCCGATGTGAATATCCAGGACTTCGTGGCCCATGTTCCCGTATTGGGCGTTTGTTACGGGGCCCAGCTCACCGCCAAACGATACGGCGGCATGGTGGCCAAAAGCAATAAACGCGAATACGGTCGCGCCATCCTGCAAAGAAAAAAAGAAGACGTTCTGCTCAATGACGTATCCCCGCAGAGCCAGGTCTGGATGAGCCATAGCGATACCATTAAGGAACTGCCCGCGGGATTTGAATTACTGGCGGATACGGAAAGTATCCCGGTGGCGGCTTTCAGGAAGTTGGAAGGAGGAGGTCGGAAGTCGGAGATCGGAGGCCTGAGGTCAGAGGTCGGAGCTCAGAAGTCGGAGGCCGGAGATGAGAGGCCGGAGGAGGAATTTCCGCTTTACGGGGTGCAATTTCATCCGGAAGTATACCATTCAAAAGAGGGTAAGAAAATATTACGGAATTTTTTGGTCAATATCTGCGGTTGCACGCAGGACTGGACCCCCGCGCATTTTATCACTGATACAGTAGCCGCGCTGAAAAAACAGATCGGCGGCCGCAAGGTCATCATGGCCCTCAGCGGCGGCGTGGATTCGACCGTAGCCGCCACCCTGATTCATAAAGCCGTGGGCGACCACCTGTACGGGATCTTTGTCGACAACGGGTTGCTGCGCAAAAATGAATTTGAGAACGTTTTGCAAACCTATGCCCAACTGGGACTAAACGTAAAAGGCATCGACGCGAAACGAAGGTTTTACGATGCGCTGGCGGGACAAACTGATCCCGAAGCCAAACGCAAGGCGATCGGGAGCCTGTTCATTGATGTGTTCCAGGAAGAATCCAGTAAAATACCGGGCGTCGCCCTGCTGGGCCAGGGCACCATTTACCCCGATGTGATTGAGAGCGTTTCGGTGCACGGTCCCTCGGTAACGATCAAATCGCACCACAATGTTGGCGGACTGCCCGAACACCTGCACCTCGAACTGGTGGAGCCGCTGCGCTACCTCTTCAAGGATGAAGTGCGGCAGGTGGGACGCGAACTGGGTATACCGGCCGACCTGATCGACCGGCACCCCTTTCCCGGGCCGGGACTGGCCATCCGCATCCTGGGCGATATCACCCCCGAAAAAGTACATTTGCTGCAGGAGGCCGACCACCTGTATATAAAGTCGCTTAAGGATAACAATTTATATGCAACGGTTTGGCAGGCGGGCGCTATCTTACTGCCGGTAAAATCCGTGGGTGTCATGGGCGATGAAAGGACCTATGAATTCACCGTGGCGCTAAGGGCGGTGACCAGCGTGGACGGGATGACGGCCGACTGGGCGCACCTGCCCTACGAATTCCTCGCTAATATTTCCGGCGAAATCATCAACAACGTACGCGGCATCAACCGGGTAGTGTATGATATCAGCAGCAAGCCGCCGGCGACGATTGAGTGGGAGTGACGGGAAGTACTAAGAATTTTTTATGGCGGATAGGGGGTTTGATTGCTATTGGAGAGAGAAGGATTTTGGTCCCGATAGCTATCGGGATCGAAATTTCGAAATTTTGGAATTTGTCCTAAAGCACTGAAGGCTTTATTGGTTTCAGTGTTTCTTAAAGCGGTTTCTGAGAAGGATATTGTTTTTATTATTTAATTTAAAATAGCGTAGGGCGGTTGGCGAGTGAAATGTAGCGAGTGCCTTTTGTTGAGCTTTCCTTTAAGATGATGAATTTACATTAATCGGAGAACTTTGACCATTGCCCATTGCGTATTGCTTATTGAATATTGCCTATTGACTTTCTATGTATAGAAAATTCACATACCTTCTTTTCTTCTTTCAACTCTTAATGCTGTCTTCCCATGCGCAGGACAGCCTGCCCAAACCGAAGATCGCGATTTTCGCCCCGCTTTACCTCGATTCCGCTTTTAACGATACGGCGGGTTACCGGTATGCGAAAAACGTTTTTCCCAAATTCATCAACCCAGGGCTCGAATTCTACGAAGGCGCGCAACTGGCCCTCGATTCACTGAACCTGGAACATGCTCCCCTGGAAGTGTTTGTTTATGATACCCGCTCCGCCTCCGAATCGCTGACTAAACAGCTGAACCGTCCCGAAATGGACAGCGTATCGCTGATCATCGCGCATTGCAGCTCTTCGGAAGTGAAAACCTTTGCCGACGCGGGTTTGAAGAGAAACGTGCCCGTGATCAACGTAAACATGCCCAACGACGGCGGTGTAACGGGTAATCCCTTCTACGTGATCCTCAACCCCACCCTCCGCACCCAATGCGAGGGAATCTACCGGCATATCCAGAAATATTATTCGCTGAACCCCGTCGTGGTCTTCCGCCGCAAGGGACAACTGGAAGACCGGATCAGGTCCTATTTCGAGGATTACAGCAAGAACACCCTGGGCGTTCCGCTAAAGCTGAAATGGGTGGAGCTCAGCGACAGCTTTACCGTAAACCAGCTCAGGCCCCTGCTCGACACTTCGAACCAGACCCTCTGCATCGCGGGCAGCCTTGATGAAAATTTCGGCAAAAGACTGGTACAGCAGCTCGCCGCATTGAACAGGCAGAAATATTTATCCGCCGTGATGGGTATGCCCACCTGGGATAATATCACCTTCAACAAACCGGAGTTCAAAGGCATCGAGATCATCTACAGCACGCCTTATTATAACGCCAAGATGGACAAAGTGAGCCTGGGCATCACCAATTATTTCAACAAAGTGATGTATGCCCGGCCCAGCGATATGGTATTCCGCGGGTATGAAGTGATCTGGAAATTCGCTAAACTCCTGCTGGAACACGGCAGCGATATCGCTTCCAGTCTCAGCAACAAGCAATACAAGGTATTTACCGATTACGATATCCAGCCCGTGCTGAACAGGCAAACGATGAGCCTGGAGTACCTCGAGAACAAGAAACTGTATTTTTTGAAGTGGGAGGATGGGGTTATAAAAGCGGTGTATTAAAACGGAGAGTTAATTAAGCTTTGAGCTATGAGCTGCGAGCTGTGAGCTTGTTCTAAACAGCTTCATTATTCTGTTACACACGGAAACCGATATTCTCCAAATTAATTTTTTTTTTTTCAGGACTGCTCGCAGCTCAAAGCTCTCAGCTCACAGCAAAAAAACTGTCCCGTCGTGAAACGGGACAGCGTTGATATATGGCTTAAACCGTCCTGAAATTTACCTGCAATCTTCTTTCATCATCAGCGAATTTCCACGGGAATGACCGCGCTTTCCGTGCCGTCTTTTTTCCGGATGCTCAGGAAATAAGAGCCGGCTGCTTTGGTTCCTGTGTTAAACCGGAACAACTGCACGCTGTTCAGCGACAATTGCTTCTGCTCACATACCCGGCCCCCCGCATCATACAGTGTAACCGCGTAATCACCGTTAAACAATCCTTCGCGGGAAGCGATATTGATGTTTTCACCGCCGGCTAGGGGATTAGGATAGGCAATGATGCTGGACGAGGTGGCGCCCATGCAGGTGCCGGTGATGGCCACCACTTTGCTATATTTGAAGCGACCGTCGATATCGATACTTTTCAGCCTGACAAGGAGCATGGGTGATTTCATCGCTTCCGTGAGGCCGAAAGAGGTTCCGTAATTCTCCGCACTTCGGGCCGGAACCGTGGCCGCCTTGATAAAATTGATCCCGTCCTTGCTCCACTCCACTTCATAGCGGTCAACATTTATTTCTTCGGCGGTCGACCAGTTCACGCCCACCATGCAATTCCTGTTCAGCGCGGTAAATTTGGTGATGGTCACGGGCAGGGGCGTGCCGATCGTGTACTGGAGGCTGATGGAATTATTACCGGTATTGGAATCGTCGAGGATATAGGGAGCGTTGATATCGTAATTCAGAAAGATATTCCCGAGAATCGTAGAGGTTCCCTGCGTATTGGCTTTTACCCGGAAGACGAATTCATCCAGGAAACTGGCCGGGAGATCGGCGATCAGAATGGCGTAAATGCTGACCTGCCCGGAGTTGGTCTGCTGGCTGAACTGGAAATAATTATTCAGCGGCGCGTTGGCCAGTACGAAACTGGGGTCAACAATCATGCGGCTGCCCAGCGCGATCTGGAAATACATCGTACCGGCGGGAATGGCGTTGATCTGGTTGGAATTCTCAATCCCTACCCGTAGTTTATAAATCGAATTCTGGTGAAGAGCGCCGGCTGGAATGGGGCTGTCGGCCAGGTCCGTGATTTCAAAGGAAACGTAAGCCGGATCGGCGACCACGTGGATCTGGGCTCTTGCTCCCGCAGAAAAAAGGAGCGCCGGCAACAGCAACAGCAGCGGGTTCTTAAAAAGTTTCGGGTAAAATTTGCTCATGGTTTTCACATTAATTGTTTGTGTTCGTTTTCAGTTGCGTACGATGATCGGAACAAAATAATTCTATCCTGCCCCCGGGCAGAACCGTTTAGCGGCCACCCGGTGTTTTCCAGGGCACCTAAAGGTAATTCGAAGGATTTGGAGTAAAAAAAGTAATGGACAGGATGGCCCGTCCCTTAATTTTCGGGATGGTTTTAAGTAAATCTAATTACAAAATATAAAGAAAATTCTGTAATACCTAAGGATTGAGGTGGTTAAAGCGGCGTTTCAAAGGGGGTATTTTTACGAATCATGAAATAATTTTATATACTTTCTATACTTGTATATAATTGATATTCAATACATTAATTTGATAATTTAATACACCCCCATTCGGCCTTGTTGTGCGGAGTTGGCTGGTCGTCTCCTGTTTGTACATAGCATCCACCGCAGAGAAGCAGTGAGCGCTTAGGTTTCGCAGAGGATTTTATTCCCTGTATCAACGGTTTACTCAATTTCATGGAGTTCCCACATCGGTTTTCACGCAAAGGGTTCGATGCTGCGCATCTCGCTTTTCTCGCAACGGCGCAAAGAAAT
>CAYNSL010000173.1:0-5223 GCA_964399755.1 uncultured Chitinophaga sp.
GCTCTCCGTATTCACGATCCCTTTTTTCGTGATCGTATCGATCCGCACTTTGCCCGAAGCATGGATGATTTTATCATCTCCCAGCAGGATGCCCACGTGCACGATCTCTTCCCTGTTGTCGAAAAAAGCGAGGTCGCCGGGCCGGGCATCCCCGAAATTTTTTACGGGCTTTCCTTCCTGCGCCTGCTGCCAGGCGTCGCGGGGCAGGTCAATGCCCATCATCTTAAAGATCACCTGCACAAACCCGCTGCAATCCACTCCCAGCGGGGTACGCCCGCCCCAGAGATAGGGAGCGTTCAGCCAGGGGCGGGTCAGTTGGTTGACCAGCTCCGGGCCCGGAACCTGTTCATCCCTGTTATAATAATTACCGGTGAACTGGAAATCGGCCGTTCCCAGTTTTCCTTTCCCGTTCTCAAAAAAAGGAAGGGAGGAACCAACGGGGATATTGATCTGTTGACCGCCGGCCGTTGCCGGGCACAGGAGATCCGCGCTGACATAACGGCTACGCGTATTTGCAAATTCCTTTTCCACGGGACTGAGCAGGGTATTCGTCATCCAGCCTTCGTATCCGTCGTGCAGGCTGCGGATCTTTACCCACAGATCGCCTTCGGTCTTCAGGATCCTTACGGTTTCGCCGAACAGTAACTGGCTCACCATTTCCCGGCGCTGGGCGGGTTTTCTGCGCACCGGCGCGGCGGGCGCCGAAACAACGGCATATTCCATGGGTAAAATTTTGCCGAATATAAAAAATGAACGGTAGCCCCTGAATTTTTATTCATTTTCCCGGCTCCCTGCATCTTACGGGTAACAAATGTTTAATTTTCCGGTTGTGAAAGCGGGTAACTACCAGGACATGAGCGACCAGGAACTGCTGGCGCGGTTTTACAGCGACCATGAAAATGAATGGCTGGGTATTTTATTGCAGCGCTATACGCTCCTGCTCCTCGGCGTTTGCATGAAATACCTGAAGAACGAGGAAGAGGCCAAAGACAGCGTGCAGCAGATCTTTTTAAAAGTGATACAGGAGCTGCACAAATACAAGGTCGATTATTTCAAGTCATGGCTCTATATGGTGGCCAAAAACCATTGCCTGATGCGGATCCGGGACAAACAGGGCAAGCCCACCCTGTCGATCAGCGAGCGGCTCAGCGCCAGACCCGAAGAGGAAACCGACCGCCAGCAGATGCTGGAGCAGGATCACACCCTTGAATTGATGGAATCGGCCCTGCAGGAATTAAATCCCGAGCAGCGGCAATGCGTAACTTTGTTTTACCTGCAGAAGAAAAGCTACCAGGAAGTGAGCGAATCGACGGGCTACAGTTTATTGCAGGTGAAAAGCTATATCCAGAACGGGAAAAGGAATTTGAAAATACTGATCGAAAAAAAGCTCCGGGAAGAAGCCGGCCGGAAATAAGATGGCGGAGAACTACAAAGACATATTATCCCATTTGTCCACCGAGATCGACCAGGAAACCCTGCTGTTATACCTGCAGGGCAAGTTATCCGAATCGCAGAAACACGAGGTGGAAAAGAAATTGCTGCAGGATGATTTCAATGAAGACGCGATGGAAGGATTGGAAAAATTTAAGGACAAGGAGCAGCTGCAATATATGGTGGAGATGTTGAACCGCGACCTGAAAAAGAAAACCGCCAAAAAGAAACTGCGCCGGGAAAAAATGCGGATCAAGGACCAGCCCTGGCTCTGGATATCGATGCTCATCCTCTTCCTCCTGATCGCCCTCGCCTATATTGTGATCCGCCGCCTGCTCAATGGCTGATCAATTTTATCATTAACATATGCTACCCGGATCTGGCCGGTATCAGCTTACAAAAATCCAATTTAATCCTTCAACCCCTTAAGAAATTTCAAAATTATAAGGCTTTGCATTGCCAATTGCCCATTGCATATTGCCCATTGCCCATTGCCTATTGCCCATTGCCCATTGCCCATTGCCTATTGCCCATAGCCTGTACATCCCGACTCCTAACTCCTAACTCACGACTCCCGACTAATACTTAATCTTCCCTTCCCAGTTCTTCCATTCCTCAAAAATCGCCTTTGCTTCCGGCAGCGGGTGATGCACAAAAGGAATCTTCCGTTCGCTCATCGGCGTATTGATCTCCTTATAAATAAAATCATCGTCGAAATCGATGGCGGCGGCTTCTTCGCGGGTATTGGCATACACCACTCTTTTGGGACGGGCCCAGTAAATAGCGCCCAGGCACATGGGGCAGGGTTCGCAACTGGTGTAGATCTCGCAGTCGCTGAGCTGGTAAGTACCCAGTTTTTCACAGGCCTGGCGGATGGCCACCACTTCGGCATGCGCCGTAGGGTCGTTGGAGGAGGTAACTTTATTGCAGCCCTCCCCGATCACTTCATCACCCTGCACCACGATACAGCCAAAAGGCCCGCCCTGTCCGCCTTTCATTCCCTTGATTGACAGCGCGATGGCCATTTTCAGAAATTTCTGATCCCGATCCTTTTGATGCTCCATCATTGATAGTTAAAGTATTGCGCAAAAATGTGCATAAACCGCCAAATTTTCACAGGATATGCACGCAATCAGCCGCAATATGAAGTTAATATTAATTTTAAGTTATCTACTTGTTACCCCGGGAAAGGGTTGTAATTTTTCCTTTCATAAACCTTAAAACCTTTGCTATGAGATGGGAATTAATCAACAGGACGACGGAGCACGAAACCTACCATTTATATAAGGACGATAAAAAACTGCTGACCCTCGAACTCAACGCCTTCTCCCATTCCGCGCGGGTGCAGTGCGATAACCAGAAAAGGCTGTTCCTGATCCGCAAGGAAGGATTGCTGCGCAACAAAACCGTGATCCGGAATGAGTACGGCGTCAAGATCGGCGAACTGGGACAGGAGAACCGGCAGTCCTTCATCGATGTGAACGACGAACGATTCTTCTTCACCACAAGGAATAACCCGCTTGCTGAACTGGTTTTATATAAAGACAGCAAAGAAAACCCCATCGTTTCCTGCAGTATTGCCATCAAAGAAGGCGCGCCTTCCGTTCAATTTGAAAAAAATAAAAACCTCGCCGATGTCTCCCACCCCGGGCTGCTGATGGCGCTCTGCTGGTATATGTTCCTGCCGGTGACAAAGGAGAATGTCGCGGAATTCGCGGTGGGGTAAAATTTACCGCATCATGATACCTGATTGAAGGGATGCCCGGGCATCCTTTTTTTATTCCCCTGCGGTTCTTGCGGTATAGAAAATTTATCATTACATTCATTATACCCACCGGGATCCGCCATGCATATTATCCGGACATTGATGATAGCCGGGGTCATGCTTTACTGCTGCCCGGGAATCAATCCTTGTTTTGCCCAATACCAAAACCTGCAATTTAAAAAGTTAACCCCCGACGACGGGCTGACCCAGGGAGTGATCCGGAGTGTTTTCAGGGACAGCCGTGGTTTTGTGTGGCTGACAGGACTGGATGGCATCAACCGCTTTGATGGTTTACGCTGCCTGGCTAACCGCGAAATCGCCCCGGGTCTGTCAGGCGTTGCCGAAACGACAGGCATCATTGAAGATAAAAACGGGGATATCTGGATCGGGTACGAGGAGGGGCTCATCTTTTATTCCTATTCAAAGAACAGGTTCGATACGTTTCAAATTTCCAGGACCTTCAAAAAAATGATCGGGTCGAGGAAAGGCATTTTTGTTCCGGTGGCGATGGATACGGAAAATAATATTGTCATAAACCTCGGCGGTGAACTGGCTTTTATTTTCAATCCCGCGAAACAAACCATCACGGAATTACCTATGCCCATTAAAGATCCCTTTTTCTATTCGCATATATTCACGCTCAGGCCGGTTGATGACATATTCCATGGGCTGTACCGGATGGTGCACCTGAAGGACAGCATCCAGGTATTCCGGCTGAACGGGGTTGACCAGCAAGGCCCGGTGTGGAAGAAGGTCGCTTCAATATACTGGAAAGGTTTTTACATTGTATCGCTTGCCGTACTGGATGAAAATACCATTGTTTTCTCCACGCACTTTCAATTGTTCAAATATCATATTCAAACCGGGTTGATAGAAAAATTTGACAAGCCGGACATGCTCCAACCTCTGCTGGCCGTTGATATCCGGAAAAACATTTGGGTCGGCACGAACTATAATGGCGTTTTTGTACTGGATGGACAATCCATGAAGGAAATCGCCCATTTTACACAGGAAAAGGGCCGGTTTAACAATATAGCCGCGCAGGGAGCAGTTCCCTATTGCGACAGCAAGGGGAATATCTGGCTGATGGAATTCGGAATTGGTGTTGAATACGGCAATCTCACGGATATTAAATTCAACTCTGCTTTATCCCCCGCTCAACAGGCCGGTACGGCCTTCAGCAGCAATATCCGGGATATTCAGGAAGATGAACGCGGAAATTTTTACTGCAGTGTCAGTGGCAATGGAATCATTAAACTGGACAGCAACCTGCAATACCTGGAAACCCTGCCCGGAATGCCGGCAAAACTTAATTCGCCGGATATGTACCTGTCGGGCAAACAACTATTCATCGGTTCTGATTTATTTTCAGAAAGGGCCTTGTTGATTTACAATACGGAAAGTCATGCGCTGAAAAAGATAAATCATGCCGAAGCAAGGATGCATATGACCGATCATGTTTACCAATTTTCCCCGATGCCCGACGGGAACCTGCTCGCCGCGACCTACGCCGGTCTCTGGAAATTAAATACCCGGACCGGCCGGATAGAATCCATGCCCGGGATTACAGATACAACGCTGAACATCGTTTTCAGTTATGTAGACCGCCACGGGCAGATTTATAAGGGTATAAAGAATGAGGGGCTTTCCGTTTACCGGGTGCAGGCCGGCACCTGCACCAAAGTCTTTGACCTTGGGAAGAGGATCACCCTGAAGCATTGCGCCGAAATCAACGACACGCTGTTATGGCTGGCCACTACCGACGGGCTTTACCGTTTCAACAGCCGTACGCTCAGGGTGGAAAAAAGGTACAGCGACCTGGACGGACTGGCTAATAATGTCGTTTATGCCCTTATGCCCGATGAAAAGGAAAACCTCTGGATGAGCACCAATAAAGGACTCAGTTATTTAAATGTATCATCAGGCCAGTTCAGGAATTTCACCAAAGATGACGGGCTCCAGTCGAACGAGTTTAACACGCATGCCGTGGTAAAAACAAGGGATGGCCGGATCATTTTCGGCGGGGT
>CAYNSL010000174.1:0-1283 GCA_964399755.1 uncultured Chitinophaga sp.
CTCAATAATTAAACACCTTCCTGATAAACTTCACCCCTATATACCTGTTCGGCGGTATATAGGATGAGAACATATCTTTTGTCTGTTTGGCCTGGAACCGCGCCGTTAATGCCGGCCAGAACTGGTCCCAGCGGATATCCCGGTTATTCACCATTTCCATATTGATGCGCGACAATAAGGGATCATTGATCAGCAGGGAGCCCATATTGCGGGTAACGATGACGTTAACATCGGGATTGAGCTGGAATATCTTCAACACGTCGTTATAGCCGCCGCAGGATCCCAGGAATACGAACCGGGCCGCGCCGGTCATCTTGCCGATACTGGTGGGCAGGTGGTAACTATGCCCGCGGTGAATAAAGCAAGTGGCCTCGTAGCCTTCATCCTTTATGGCCCGCAGCATCTCATCCTGCGAGGCGTCGAAACCGATGCTGCTGTTGGGCTTGTTCATATAAACCCGCACATCGTTGCCGTAACGGGAACGAAAGACGATAAAATTGCCCCGGTCCTCTTTTGCCCATGTTTTCGCGTCAAACAAGGCCATGCTGCTGGCAAAGGAACTGCAGCCATCCTCATCGTCGTAAAAAAAACAGGCCTGCACGATCGTATTGTTCCTTTTCAGCCGGTCGATAGCAAGCTCGTCATAAGCCTTGTCGGTTTTGTAATCGTTCTTGTCCATTAAAATATCTTTCAGTCCCGCGTACATGCGCTGCAACAGGAGATCGGGGTTCCCTTTTTCTATACTGTCGATCCGGGACAACAGGGCCGCTTTTACCACGGGGAATTTCCGGACCTCATACACCACTTCCGAAAGCGTCATGGCATTCAGGATGATCTCATTGTCGGTAAGCTGCGTGTTTTGCAGCCGGTCGAAATATTTTTCAATGATCGCGGCGAATTTCTCCTCCCGCAAATGACTCACGAGGTTGCCCACCAGCCCGTAACCGGAAATATTCGAAATGAACTGGTCGAATTGGTAATACCCGGTTTCATCGAGGAAATGCTCCAGCCCTTCCTTTTCGGTTATCTCCAGTAACTTTTTATACACGTACAAAAAACTGGAAGTATATAACTGGTTTCCCCCGCCGATGATGATAAAATAAAGGTCTTTGGCCCCGAGATTGCTGATCACCTGGAACCTTGTCTTGTAAGGGGCATCGTGCAGCCAGTTGATTTCCGTAATAAAATAACTGTTGGCCAGGTTCCGGTTCGCCTGCAGGATCGGCTGCTTCAGGTAAGCATTCACCTGCGGGTCGGGGTCTTTATGCAGCCGAAGGGCTTCT
>CAYNSL010000174.1:1383-5069 GCA_964399755.1 uncultured Chitinophaga sp.
TTGAATAAGGTATACATCTTGATAAGGATAGTATTCAATGCGTTAGTTTATTGCTATGGCAGCAGGACAATTACATGACAAAAAACCGGATTTTCCCTCTGTTACAGGCCGGTTAATGATTTATTAAATATAGCGTTACCTGGTCCGGGTCATAAATGACGCCCGTAAAATGAAGTAACTTTATATCTTGTATTATTATAACCGAAAAATTCAATTTCCAGTAAACCTGAAACCCATGTTAAGGATCAGCATTTTCTTTTGTTCAATGATCAGCTCCCTGGCCGCGATGAGCGCGGGATCACCTCAGCCTTCAGCCGAGATGAACCGGGATGCGGCGTCGCGGATGGCGGGCGACAGCACACAACCGAACAACAGCCATTATGCCGCCTTCGCCGACAAACCTTCCGTAACAACGGGCGATCCTTCTGTGAACAGTATTGAAACGCGGTACAAAGCCGCGCTGGATCGCTTACCGCAGCAGGCGGCCAGTATCGAAGCTTACGCGAAAGCGAACAATTATAACGCGGAATATTTTTTCCTGGTGGATATGTCGATCCCTTCGGGTAAGAACCGTTTTTTCGTTTACAATATCAAAAAGGGCGCGGTGGAATACGCTTCGCTGGTATCCCATGGCTGGGGCTCCTACCTGCCGGATTGCAATGATGTACTGGAATTTTCCAACCGGCCCAACAGCTTCAAGACTTCTTTGGGGAAATACAAGATCGGCAAATCCTATACCGGCACTTTCGGGTTATCGTATAAATTATACGGGCTCGACAGCACCAATGACAAGGCCTTCGAGCGGACCATCGTGCTGCATGGCGACAGCCATGTTCCGGATACTGAACCCTTTCCCTATCATATTTTTGAAAGCGCCGGCTGTCCCACGGTAAGCACTTCCTTCCTGGCCGTACTCGGCCGTTACATCAAGGCTTCTCCTAAACCGGTCTTATTGTGGATTTATAATTAAGAAACGGGGGCGGGTCATCAACCGTCATGCTGAACATAAATTATGATCCTGCATCACAGATGCGGGATTTTTTATTCGGCATTTTTCAGCACCACAAATTCCCCTTCAAGACCCAATGAATTCCTGTAAAGCGCATCGATAAAGTCCCTGCCCCAGCGCGCATAATAATAAGCGAGGTTGTCGTGGCGTTCCTGCAGCCCGTTCCCGGGAAATAACTGCTCTTTTACGGCATGCAGTTGCCGGCGTTGGTCGCTGAATTTCCTTTTTTCGGCGCGGAGCATTTTCTTCTCCAGTTCGGAAATGCGGTAAACGGTCCGGGTTTTTAAGGCCTCCACGTGTTTTTCAAGCGTCGGATCGGTTGAAACGGCCTGTTTTTTAATAGATTCATACAAGCGGGTCAGTTCCTCAAGCGATCCGTTCAGTTTGATCTCCTTCCCGCTTTCCCTTGCCACCAGTCGGTTCATCAATTCCTCTTCGGGCAGGAACAGGTCTTCCATGGAGAAGCCAAGCTTCGCGATTTTTTCCTGCGCTTTATTATCAACGATCAAAAAGGAGTTTCGCAATACCAGCATGGGGAACGGAACCCGGTAATGTTCAAACAGGTCTTTATACTGGAGCCAGTAGGCCGTCTCCCCCGCCCCGCCGACAAAGGCGATATTGGGAAGGATGGTTTCCTGGTAGAGCCCGCGAAGAATGACATTGGGACTGAAACGGTCGGGATATGTTTCAAGTTCATCCAGTAATTCAGCTTCAGAAAAGCTGATGCCTTCACCCTGCACCTTGTATCCCGCTCCCTGCTTCACGATCCTTGCCCTGATATTATCTTTTAAATAAAACAGATTGATCTCGCGCGGATGCGCCTGCATCTTGTACCCTGCCGCTTCCAGTCTTGCTGTTGATTGTTCCACGATCCCGGCTGCCCGCTGCTGCAGCAGTTCGTCTTTAAACAGCGGTATCATCTGCCTTTTAAGGGCGGCATTATCGGGCAACAAGATCACCAACCCGTATTCCGAGAATAGATCATTCACCAATCCAAACGTGGTATCGGCGATCGTAAGGCCTTCGCGGTAATACTGCCGGAACAACGCGCAAATCTCTTTGCCATTCGGCAAAACGGATAATTCGCCTTCGATACGGTCAACCAGTTTCACCAGTTCCTTATCCGCCTTCATGCGGCCCACGGCGCCGGTTTGCCCGGTATTCCAAACCAGTTTTTCGGGGCCGAGGTAAATATGGTTCAGTTCTTCAAGGTCGGCGTCTTCGGTCCCTATATAAAAAACGGGGACAAAATGATTGTTGGGGAATGCATCCTTCAACTGATCCGCCAGCCTGATAACATGGAGTATCTTGTAAATAAAGTAAAGCGGCCCGGTGAAAATATTATTCTGGTGGGCGGTGGTGATGGTGAAAGTACCTTGGGATAAAAGGGATTCGATATTCTTCCTGACCTTCTCCGTTGTATTGATTCCTGCGTATTGCTTCTTCAGCTCCCCCACCAGTATTTCGCGGTTATTGGCAAATCCTTTCCGGGCCTCCATGGCTTTTTGCATTCCTGCCGGCGATGGCGGATGCGCAAAAAAAGGTTTCAGCGAAGCTGCCTGGTCGAGATAATCAAGGGCGATCTTTGAGAAAGCCCCTGTCTGGCGGTATGGCAGGCGGGTTGAGGTGAAAGGCATAAACGGATGTAAAAGTAAGGATTGGGGAAAGAAGATGCCAAGGGGTTAAGATGTTTTTTAACTATTTGATATTTTGGAAGCATTTAAAATTGTGAAAATGCTACAGCCGTAGACGTCATCGCGAGGGGCGGCAAAAACATTGAACTATGAAGACAGCCCAAACCGGCCCGAAGCGATCTGCCCCGGGCTTCATAGATTATTCAGCAGTTTGTCAGAGAACGGTGAGATGTCAGAAAAAAAACATTTTTCCCGTGAAAAAACACCTTGACACCTGCCTGGGACGGATTAGATTGGCGTATGGGCGGGCACGTTTATATTACCTGCAACAAGCATCACACGACATTATATACTGGTGTTACCTCTCGTATTGGCGCAAGGATTTATCAGCACAGGAATAAAGTTTATCCCGGAAGCTTTTCCGCCAGGTACAATTGTGACAAACTGGTTTATTATAAGTGGTTTGATACGATCCAGGAAGCGATTTCCGAAGAAAAAAGGATTAAGGGAGGCAGTAGAAAGCAGAAAATAAAACTGATTAACGAAATGAATCCGGAATGGAAGGATTTGTGGGAAGAAGTGAGGTTTTTATGAAACCCCTTAACATAAACAGGGGATTGCGTCGGCCTGATTGGCGGTTTTTTCAAAGACAAACATTTTCCAGGCCTCGCAATGACGTTTCACCCCAGGGGCGCTCGCGGTGAAATTCGAATCACTTAAACCGTTCCACAGAGAACGGCCGCAAATCCATACTGACCGTATTTCCATTTACAATCTCCCCCACCAGTTTCCCCGTTCCCGCGCCCAGGCTGAGCCCGAGCATGGAATGACCGGTGGCGACGGTCAGGTTGCTGATTTTTTTTACACGGCCGATATAGGGCAGGCCGTCGGCCGAGCAGGGCCGGTAACCGTACCAAATCTTTTCGGGCGGGGGCATGGGCAGGTCGAAATCCGGATAAAAACGTTTTACCGATTCGAGAATGCCCTTCACCCGGTTCATCCGCGGCGGGGTTTTATGCGACGTGATCTCCATCGTGCCGCCG
>CAYNSL010000175.1:0-5065 GCA_964399755.1 uncultured Chitinophaga sp.
CCCAGGGCCGGGATTTTTTGCAAAGCAAAAAAGCAGGGACGAGAAGTTTATCCCGTCTCAGGCCGAAGAAATTGTAAGCACCCCGAATTTTTTTTGAAATGGGATTATGAATCAAAATAACAGCGGGAAGTCCCTGCGGGGGCACCATAGCCCGGTGCTTTAGCTCCGGGATTATTTGCAAAGCAAAAAAGCAGGGCGAGAAGTTTATCCCTCGCGACATATTATTTTAAAACAGAAGGGGGAATACCTGCGGTACACGAAATGACAGTATCCGGTCAGCTTCTTCCCTTACTTCTCATACTCGCCCTTCTCCGGTTTGGCCAGTATATTTTTCTTTACCAGGCTCTCCGCCATCAGTTGACCATAGGTATGCGCCAGCGTGCTTTTTGACGCATAATCAAAACTCCGGCTGCGGGCGGAATAGATCATTTTCCCTGTTAACAGGTCATAAAAATTATTTTCCCAGACATACCTGGTCTCCTGCCCGTAATAACCCGGCGTATAAACCTTTTCCACCATTTCATTATAATAACGGTTGAAGCGGCTGAATCGGTTGTAATAGGTATTGTCCACTTCCTTGCCCGGTACATAATAGGATTCCTTGGTCTTATCCAGTAATACGATGGTCATGATGGCGTCGAATCCCTTGCCTTCGAGTGCGGTAACAGCACGTGCCGTATCGCCTTTAACAAATGTACCGGGGGGGAAAACCTTATTGGCGGCAATGGTATTATACCCCAGGTCCCTGAGATCGCCAGCCAGGTGGTCTTCCATTTTCACCTGTAATTCGTTATCGTTATCACTCAGCACTCCCAGTACCAGTATGTTCCGGTAGTGCTTCGGCGCATTATCCTTCGGTACCCAGGTTTGGATGATCTTACTGGGCTGGCAGGAAACCAGGATCGCCAGCAGGGGCAGGAAAAACAGTTTTTTCATTGTTATACTTTGAATAGGTAAGGTATCAACCAATTCCCATATTTGTCTTGAGGCAGGTCATTCCGGAACAGGATTTCACTCATCCTTTCTTTTCCACATTCGTTAATAATTCCAAATCTTGCCTGCAGGTCCTGTTTTGGTATATTTGCCCGCATGGCGGCAGCGTCGCCTGAACCGATAACCAGTAGAAAAACAATCCTTTCATTAACAACGTACCGTGGACGATGGCAAAAGAAAAAGATACGGCTTCCAAAGACGCTTCAAAGGCAGCCCTCTTTGATTACAACGAAGAAAGCATCAAATCCCTCGACTGGAAAGAGCATATCCGCCTGCGGCCGGGGATGTATATCGGCAAACTGGGCGACGGTTCCTCCCCCGACGACGGGATCTACGTGCTCGTCAAGGAAGTGATCGATAACTGCATCGACGAATTCGCGATGGGATATGGCAAAACCATTGAACTGACCATCGAAGGAAAAAACGTAACCGTTCGCGACTACGGCCGCGGCATCCCGCTCGGGAAAGTGGTGGACGTGGTAAGCAAGGTGAATACCGGCGCCAAATTCGACAGCAAGGTATTCCAGAAATCGGTCGGCCTCAACGGGGTGGGCACCAAGGCAGTGAACGCGCTCAGCCAGTATTTCAGGGTAACTGCCTACCGCGAAGGAAAAGAAAAGACGGCCGAATTCGAAAGGGGCGTACTCATCAAAGAATACAAGGAGGCCAAAACCACCGGCGAGAACGGAACCATGGTTACCTTCCTGCCCGATGAAACCGTGTTCCGGAACTTCAAATTTCATCCCGAATTCCTGGAAAACCAGATCTGGAATTACTGCTTCCTGAATGCGGGACTGAAAATTATTTTCAACGGGAAATCCTTTGTCAGCCGCAACGGCCTGCTCGATCTCCTGCAGCGCAAAACCAACGAAGACGAAATCCGGTACCCGATCATCCACCTCACGGGTAATGATATCGAAGTCGCCATCTCGCATACCAACGATTACGGGGAGGATATTTACAGCTTTGTGAACGGGCAGCATACCACGCAGGGCGGCACCCACCAGCAGGCTTTCCGCGAAGCCTATGTAAAAACCATCCGCGATTTTTTCAAAAAGGATTACGACGCTTCCGATATCCGCACGGGTATCGTGGCCGCCGTTTCGGTGCGGGTGGTGGAGCCGGTATTCGAATCACAAACAAAAACCAAACTCGGGTCGGTGAACGTAGACACCGACGGGCCCAGCATGCGACAGTTTGTCGGTGATTTTCTCTCGAAAGAACTCGATAATTTCCTGCACAAGAATCCCGCCACCGCCGAAGCGCTGAAAAAAAGGATCGAACAAAGCGAAAGGGAGCGGAAAGAACTGGCGGGGATCAAGAAACTGGCGAACGAAAGGGCGAAGAAAGCCAACCTGCACAACCGCAAGCTGCGCGACTGCCGCTATCACCTCGACGAAGAAGCGCCCGCGAAGGGCCGGGAAGATTTCCTTGCCAAACAAAAAGAAACGACACTGTTTATTACCGAGGGCGACAGCGCCAGCGGTTCCATTACCAAGGCCCGCAATGTGGAAACCCAGGCCGTATTCAGCCTGCGGGGCAAACCCCTCAACTGCTACGGGCTAACCAAGAAAGTGGTATACGAGAACGAGGAATTCAATTTACTACAGCACGCGCTCAATATTGAAGAGGGACTCGAAGGACTGCGGTATAACAACGTGGTCATCGCCACCGACGCCGATGTGGACGGGATGCATATCCGTCTTTTGCTGATGACGTTCTTCCTGCAGTTCTTTCCCGACCTGGTGAAGCATGAAAAAGTGTATGTGCTCGAAACACCCCTGTTCCGCGTACGCAACAAACAGGAAACGATTTATTGTTACGATGAAAGCGAAAAGCAGGCGGCCGTCAAAAAACTGGGGAGTAAACCCGAGATCACCCGGTTCAAAGGACTGGGCGAGATCAGTCCCGATGAGTTTGCCGGTTTTATAGGACCTGATATGCGCAAGCAGCTGATGCGGCTGGAACAGGGCGACCATATCCAGCACCTGCTTGAATATTATATGGGAAAAAACACACCCGACCGGCAGGAATTTATTATCGGGAACCTCCGGGTGGAAATGGACAGGGTGGAGGAAAAAGTTTAAAGCGGGGTCCATGTTTGAATTTCACGCCGACAGGAAAAGATACTTTGACATCCAGGTGATGAACGCGGAGAAATATGTCATTCCGTTTATCGAAGAAAAATTCAGGGTAACAACCGGGATGCGGGTGCTCGAGATCGGCTGCGGGGAAGGGGGCGTGCTCAAAGCATTTATCAATAAAGGCTGCAGCGGCACCGGGGTGGAACTGGACGCGCCCCGGATCGAAGATGCCCGGAAGTTCTTACCCGAAGACATCGCCGCCGGCCGGTTGAAGTTCGTGGTAAAGGATATTTATGAAGTGGATGTGGAGCAGGATTTTAACGGGCGCTTTGATATCATCGTGCTCAAGGACGTGATCGAACATATCCATGACCAGGCCCGGTTGATCGGGTGGATGCGGCATTTCCTGAAACCCGGCGGTATCGTGTTCTTCGGATTCCCGCCCTGGTATATGCCCTTCGGGGGGCACCAGCAGGTTTGCCGTTCGAAGATCTCGCGGCTGCCCTATATTCATTTGCTGCCCCGCGGCCTGTACCGCCGGATACTGAAAAAGAAAAAAGAACCGGTGGAACACCTGATGGAAATCCGGGATACGGGTATCAGCATCGAGCGGTTTGAAAGGATCTGTAAAAAAGAAGGGTACCGGCTCCTGCACCGGCGGCATTATTTCCTGAACCCGATCTATGAATGGAAATTCGGGTGGAAACCGAGAAGGCAGGCGGCGCTGATCCGCTCCCTGCCCTTTATCAGGAATTTTTTTACCACCTGTGTATATTATATTATTCAACCTGCAAACCATACCGGCAAATCATGATTCATGTTTTATTTAATGAAAGCGAACTCGGCCTGATGAAACAGGTGATGGAAATGGATGAAACACTGTCCGGTGAACTGGTGCAGATCAGGGATGATTTTGCCGTCGGTCCCCTGCAGGCGCTCGATACGGAAGAAGGCTGGCAGGCGCGGATTGACTGGTGGAAAGGATTGCTCCGGGGTTCGCCCTATGGCGAAGGGCTGGCCGGCAGTTTTGACGACCGCGATACCGTCAGGATCCTGAAAGACAAATTAAGGGAGAACCCCGATGAAACCATCTGGATCTGGATGGGACAGAACCAGCACGACGTATGCGGGTATTACTGGCTGATGCCGCAGTTGCGCGAATTCCAGGGAAGGATAATGGTATTGTACATGAACAACCTTCCTTTTATTAACGAAAAGGGGCAGTTGTTTTATCCTTCCTGGTTGCATGAAATACCGGCAAAGGAATTTATCAAAGCCAAAAAGCTGGCAAGACCCGTTACGCTGAGCGAGTTTGAGATCGACCCCGACGAATGGCGCCGGCTCGCGGCGGAAAACGCGGCAGTCAGGATTCTCGAAGGAGGCAAGAAGATCGCGGGCCGGGATGAAAATTTTTATGACGGCGAGCTGCTGAAAAATATCACGCCCGAATGGCAGAAAGCCACCCGGGTGCTGACCAATACGCTTCACCGGATGAAAATAAAGACGGGCGATGTGTTTATCATGTGGCGGATGAAACGCCTGATCGATGAAGGAAAAATTTCAGTGACGGGGGATATGTCGGGGGGCTGGAAGGAATTTGATGTGCGTTTGCCCGGATCGGACGCGGTTGAACCGGATAAGGGCGGGGAAGCGATCGGGGGATGAGTATGAGTTATCCGATTTGCGAAAAATTTCATATAGCAAGATTGGATCAAATGTTCTTTGATTGGCAAATGATTTAAACATATCGCCCCGATGGGGCTAAATTAATTGTACTGGGAAACTTTCTTCTACTAACATGACGCCCCTACGGGGCTATGTTAATGTATGTTCCGGAAAGTCGATTTAAAATAATGAGAGGAATGCCATGTATTATTCTTATCCCGTTTTAAACCATGCAGTAGAGCGAAGATAGCCGATTATAAATAGATAAGCCCCGTAGGGGCGCTATGTCAGTAGAAAATGATTAAATTGGTTTTTTGAGCCCC
>CAYNSL010000176.1:0-5001 GCA_964399755.1 uncultured Chitinophaga sp.
TCTGTTATCGTTTTGCGCACAACCGGGAAGATGCCGAGGATATGTTGCAGGAAGGTTTTATCAAGGTCTTTTCACAGATGCACACGTTTGAAAACCGCGGGGCTTTCGAGGGATGGATACGGCGGATCATCGTTCATACCTGTATCAACATCCTCAAGAAGAATAAGAAGTTTAACGAAAGCGTAGATATTATTCATGCCAGCGGGGTACAGGTAAGGGAAGACAGCGTGCCGGCCATCATCCAGGCCAAACAGGTGGTGGAATGCATCCGGCTCCTGCCCATCGGTTACCGCACCGTCCTGAACCTGTACGCGGTGGAAGGATACAGTCACCGGGAGATCGCAAACATGCTCGATATTGAAGAAAGCACCAGCCGCAGCCAGTATACCAGGGCCAAGGCGATGCTGGAAGATATCCTGGTTCGTAAAAAAATATTGCATCGGCCCAAACCGGAATCAGACTGGCTGGCCGCCGTAGCACAACGATAAAAATTTAAGCGTACCCTAAACGCTGACTGGTTTATGGAAAATAGTTTTGATAACAGGGATTTTGAAAGGTTTGTCAGGCAAAACGCCGACCAATACCGGATGTTCCCCTCGGAAAAGGTATGGAAGGGTGTACATAATGCCCTGCATACCCGCCGCCGCTGGTATGGTATCGGGCTGGCGCTGTTATTGATAACTACCGCCGCCGTAACCGTGGTTATGCTTGTCCCCGGCGGAAAGAACAATTCACTGGCAGCGAACAGCCGGAATATCAATAATCTTGTTTCGATTAAACCTGCGGCAAAAACGGCCCCTGCCGTACAACCGGTGATCGGCCCGGTGCAGCCTGCTGATGACAGGAATGGGACCGGCACTTATCCCGTTACACTCCCCGTTAAATTTACCCGGAATAATAATAATGTTACCGAAATCGCAGAAAAGGATCCCGCTGATCATCCCGCTGCTATAACTAATCTGCCGGAACCGGTCATCACCACCGAAGCGATCAGCCAGGTGAATGCTGCAGATAAGAACACAAACACACGCTATAAACCCGTTACTTTCATTAATAAGAATAACCCGGAAACAAATTCTATTCTGACTGAACCCAAACTCCGGCAAAACGACCCTATTATTGCGGCCCTGACGGATAATGCCGTAAAGAAAACTGAACCGGTTTCGGAAAAACCGGATAATAAAAAAGACGGGATCGCTCCCTATACGATCGAGAGCGTTGTAAACTCCTACCGCCATACCGGCAAATCCCGGAAATGGGGCTGGGAACTTTTCCTGACACCGACCATCAGTTACCGCAAGCTCTCGGAAAATACCGAGTTCATCAGCGCCGCCAGGTACAACAGTATCATCAACGGCAATTATGGAATTACCCCGATATTTTATACCACCGACGTGAACAGCGTGGTCAACCATAAGCCCGACCTTGGTTTCCAGCTGGGTGTGCGCGGCGCTTACCCGATTTCGAAATGGTTCAGCCTTACGGCCGGTTTACAGCTGGGCGTCAGCAAATACGATATCAAGGCTTCCAGTCATTCATCAGAAGTGGCCACGATCTCACTAACTACCGCCCGCAGCGGCTCCAATACGGTTTCTACAGTCACCAATTACAGAACGGCGGACGGGTACAAAGAGAACTGGCTCCGTAATTTTTATTTCTCCGCATCCCTTCCGCTTGGCATGGAACTGAAACTCTCGGACGGCAACAAAAATTATTTCGGTATCGGCGGCACGCTGCAACCCACTTACGTGCTTGACAACAGGGCCTACCTGATCTCGACCGATTATAAGAATTACGCGGAAGTCCCTTCACTGATCCGCCACTGGAACCTGAACACCAGTTTCGAGATCTTCTCGGCCCATACCACCGGGAAAGTGCAGTGGAGGGTGGGACCGCAGGTACACTACCAGCTCATGTCGAGTTTTGTAAAAAATTATCCGATCAAGGAACATCTTTTTGATTTTGGTTTGAAACTGGGTGTGATGCTCCGCTAAACCGGCGCCGCCCTCCTGAAAAAATCCCGTTCCGGACCGGAACGGGATTTTTTTTCCGGAAGGGAATGTTCCTTACCCAATTCTGATTTCAATTAATTTTAGGCCATGAAATTACAATCCGCCGGGCTATACCTGCTGGTATTACTGGCATTGACGTTCTCCTGCAAAAGAAAGGGGAAAGAAAATGAGGGTTCCAAAAAATATGTTTCGATCCTGTCCCTGATCAAAGCGCAGGTAGCCGATGTGGACAGTTCGCTCTATTCCATTACAAAGATCACCTGTACCGACAGCCTGGATTGCGATACCGTTTACCTGCGCCGGGAGGAATTCAGGGAAGCGGCAAAGGAATTCCTGGACATTCCCGATCTCAGCAACAGCAAGGTGGCGCGAAAATTCAGGGAAGAGCCCGCCATTTACGATGAAGCGTTGAACCGCGCCATCATCACTTATACGCCCCTTGACCCCGATAAAGAAGAAATTAAAAAACAGGAACTGCTGGTAACGCCCAATGCCGCTACGGGCGACAAGGTAAACACGATTATCATCACTCGCGTCGTCAATAACCGCGACGGGTACCTGCGCAAGGAAATGCTTTGGCAGATCGATAAAAGTTTCCAGGTGGTCACCAGCACCCAGCGTCCCGGCGAACCCGAGCAAACGGTTACCGTAAAAGTGGCCTGGAACGAAGACGAAGAACAATGACCCCCGAAGCATTCCGGCATATCGCACCCGGCATACCCGCGCAACCCGGCATTTATAAATACTATGATGCCGCCAATGAACTGCTGTACGTAGGCAAGGCCAAGCACCTCCGTAAAAGGGTCAGCTCCTATTTCAACAAGACCTTCACTACCTATAAAACGCATGAGCTGGTACAGCGCATCGCCCGCATCGAATTCACGATCGTGAACTCCGAGCAGGATGCCTTCCTCCTGGAAAATACGCTGATCAAACAGTTCCAGCCCCGTTTCAATATCAACCTCAAGGATGATAAGACCTATCCCTTCATCGTTATCAAAAACGAACCCTTTCCCCGGGTATTCCTGACCCGTAAAAAAACAGGCGATGGTTCGGAATACCTCGGCCCCTACACTTCCGTAAAGAAAGTGCGGGAACTGCTGGAATTCATCAAACAGACAATACAATTACGCACCTGCACGCTGAATCTGAGCGAGGCCAATATCAAAAAGGGGAAATTCAGGGTCTGCCTGGAATTTCACCTGGGTAACTGCAAGGGTCCCTGCGAAGGACGACAGACAGCGGCAGACTACCAGGAAGATATCGCCCAGCTTAAAAACCTGCTGCGGGGCAACCTCAACCCGGTGATCCGGCATTTCCGCGCGGAAATGAAAACCGCCGCCGCTGCGCTTGACTTTGAAAAAGCAGCAGCCATCAAAAAGAAAATCGATTTCCTGCTCCATTACCAGTCGCGCTCCGTGGTGGCCAATTTGCGCACAGGCAACCTCGACGTATTCACCCTCCAAAAAGAAAAGGATACCGCGTACGTGAATTACCTGATGGTCCGCAACGGCACCATCATTCAAACCCATACCAGCCGGGCGGAAACACACCTGGATGAGAGCCCGGAAGAAATACTGTTGTTCGCTATCGCCCGGTTAAGGTCCACCTTCAACAGCGACGCCCCGGAAATCGTTGTGCCCTTCACTATCGAATATCCCGGACACGAAGTGCAGGTAACTGTTCCCAAAGGGGGCGACCGTAAGAAATTACTGGACCTCTCCCAAAAGAACGTAAGTCATTTTATCGAAGAGCAGCAGCACAGGGATCGTTTGCAACTGGGCGATAAAAACCCCGATATGCTGAAACGGCTGACGGAACTGCAGCAGGACCTGCAGTTACAGGAATTGCCCCTGCATATAGAATGTTTCGACAACTCCAATTTCCAGGGCAGCTACCCGGTTTCCGCCATGGTTTGTTTCAGGAACGGGGAGCCCAGTAAGAAAGACTACCGCCGGTTCAATGTTAAAACCGTAACCGGTATCAACGATTTCGCGACTATGAAAGAAGCCGTTTCCCGTCGCTATAAACGGATGCTGGAGGAAGCGCAGCCTTTTCCGCAACTGGTGATCATCGACGGCGGCAAGGGCCAGTTAAGCGCGGCGCTCGAAGCCATGGATGAGATCGGCGCCCGGGGTCTGACTACGTTTGTAGGGCTCGCAAAAAACGAAGAGGAGATCTTTTTTGCGGGTGACGGGGCTTCACTTAAACTCCCTTTTAACGGCAGCAGCCTGAAACTGATCCGCCGTATCCGCGACGAAGTGCACCGGTTTGGCATCAGTTTTCACCGCCAGAAAAGGAGCCGGGGTACATTTAAAAATGAACTGGAAAATATTCCGGGTATCGGGAAAGCCACGGCGGATATCCTGCTGAAAGAATATAAGTCGGTGAAAAAAGTGAGTGAAAAATCAGAATCCGAGCTGGCGGCTGATATTGGCAGGGTAAAAGCGGGAATTGTATACCGGCATTTTCATCCCTGAACGGAAAAGTGCAAAAAGCTGTTTATATGCCATTTCGGCGCAGGAAGAGCTGTAAAAAAAATGGGGCCCGGATAGAAATCCAGCCCCGTTTTTAAAATCCAATATCCTATGAAAAACCGAGACGAAAATACAACAATTCCCCAATTTTCCTATAGGACTTTTACGATTTTTGAAACTTTTTTTCCTACTGAATGCTAAACAGTTGTCAAAAAAATAAAGCCCCGGTTAAGGGGCTTTATCAGCTTATTTCAGGAGACCCGGAACCGTATTAATACGACCAGAGATCCTGTTCGAAATTGAAGATTTTTTCCTTGATATTGTCTCCTTCCAGCAGGGCCAGGATCGGATCCCGGATATACTGGCGGATATTCTTAAAGCTCGGGTTGTCGAGCGTGGATTTGACAATATAACTGCTGAACATGCGGCTTTCAAACAGCTCTTCCCAGGTCATCCGGCTCTGGCCCATGTTCTTGGGATTATATACCTCGTATTTGGCCAGTGTGGGCCGC
>CAYNSL010000177.1:0-4983 GCA_964399755.1 uncultured Chitinophaga sp.
TTTTTTGGGGCGCTGGGGATGCCGGAAATGTTTCACCGTGCAAAGAAAGGAAAAAAAGAAACCCGTCTCACGAACGGGTGAAACGGGTTATACACTCAGGATGCAAAAGGTTATTTGATCGAAAAAGCCTTTTTCACCTTGTTCACATAATCCAGTTTTTCCCAGGTGAACAATTCCACTTTTTTCGTCACTTTCTTTCCATCGGGTGATGAAAATGTTTTTTCAACGGTTACCGGCATGCGGCCCATATGCCCGTAGGCTGCCGTTTCGCTGTAGATGGGATTGCGCAGTTTCAGGCGCTGTTCGATGAAATAAGGGCGCATATCGAAGATCTCGCCCACGAGTTTGGCAATTTCCCCGTCCTTCATCTTCACTTTCGAGGTGCCGAATGTATTCACGTTGATGCTCGTGGGCTGCGCCACGCCGATTGCGTAGGATACCTGCACCAGCACTTCGCTGGCCACACCGGCGGCGACCAGGTTCTTGGCGATATGCCGGGTGGCATAGGCCGCGGAGCGGTCTACTTTGGAAGGATCTTTTCCGCTGAAGGCGCCGCCGCCATGGGCGCCCTTGCCGCCGTAAGTATCAACAATGATCTTGCGGCCGGTAAGACCGGTGTCGCCATGGGGGCCGCCGATCACGAATTTTCCCGTGGGATTAATATGGTATTTGATATCGCCGCTGAAGAATTTCGCGTACTTCCTGTACCTGGCCTTGACGCGGGGGATGAGGATATTGATCACATCGGTTTTGATCCGCGCCAGCATCTTCGCTTCGCTGTCGAAGTCATCGTGCTGGGTGGAGATCACGATCGCGTCGATACGCACGGGCTGGTTCTTATCATTATATTCCAGGGTCACCTGGCTTTTCGCGTCGGGACGCAGGTAAGGCATTTTGGAATTCTTCTCCCGGCGTATCGCCGCCAGTTCGATCAGCAGGTTATGCGCGAGATCGAGCGCCAGCGGCATATAGTGTTCCGTTTCGTTGGTGGCATAGCCAAACATCATCCCCTGGTCGCCCGCGCCCTGTTCTTCCTTTTTGCTGCGGTCGACACCCTGGTTGATATCGGCGGATTGTTCGTGAATAGCCGAGAGCACGCCGCAACTGTTGGCTTCGAACATGTATTCGCTGCGCGTATAGCCGATCCGGCGGATCACGCCCCGCGCGATCTCCTGCACATCGAGATAGGCTTTGGATCGCACTTCACCGGCCAGTACCACCTGCCCGGTGGTGACCAGCGTTTCGCAGGCCACTTTGGATTGCGGGTCAAAGGCAAGGAAATTATCGATCAGCGCATCGGAGATCTGGTCGGCCACTTTATCCGGATGTCCTTCACTTACCGATTCCGATGTAAATAAATAAGGCATGCGTAAAATTTTAGGCGGCAAAGATAAGGTCGTGCCGATAAATGAACAAAGTCTCCTGTAGTAAACGGGAGACTTGTAAACATATCTTGATAACTATTACACTCAGAGTTTGGAGTAAATAAGCCGTAATCGCATCCGCTGCGTGGGATGGTTGCCCCCTCCCACCCTGATCCTTCCGGCGGCGATGCTGCCGTTTACATAGGTGGAAGGAAATACATCGATCTCGGATGTGGTGCCCGACAGCCATGTTTTGCCTTTGATGGTGAGCGGCGCATACAGGCGAAGTTCATAGGAAGCCTGCGTTTGGGTAACGATATGCTGCACATAACGCGATAGGTTAAATTTCCAGACCTTGATCGCACGGCCCCCCGGGTCCTTATCATTGACCGGCGTGGTGCCGAAATTGGCGAAATTATACCCTGAAATAGTGGATACATCCAGCGAATAGGGTATGGTCCTGTATTTATAGGAACTGGTGATGCTGGGATCATAAGCGTCCACATATAAACGGTCGGGCGGCGGGAACATGGCATCGCTGGGATCATATAATTGTTCAACGATCAGTTCGGCGCGGTGTATAACGCGGTTGCTCAGGCTGGCCAGGGCCGGTATTTTTATTTTGGCGAAACTGCCCGGCGTTTTTTGAATATATACGATCGGCGCTTCCACGGGAAGACCCGCGGCGGCGGCGATCGCCGTACCCGTATAATCCCTTTTCACGTAATTGGCGGTACCGCAATTGGGAGTAAAATACAGGTAGGATACGGCGGTATCGCGTCCGCCCCCGCCCACTTTCGGGCAATTATAATAAAAGGCGAGTTTGGTATTGGTGCTGTTTACGTTTACGCCGATCAGGGCATTCCCCGGTCCTTCCGACCGGATGGCGAATCCCCTGAACAGGGTGCGGAATATCGAATCGTTTTTATACCCGTTGGTGGTATCGTAATTCATCAGGCGCCGGGCGAAATTCGTATCGAGACGGATCCGCAGTTGCCGGGCCGAGGTATCGCGGAACACTTTAACGGAATCCTTCAGCGTACTGGGCAGGATAAAACGGTAGGGCAGTTCATTTAAAGCTGTGGCGGTATTGTAAACGAAATTCTCCCGCCGGATCAGGTAGTTGGAATCCTCCTTGAAAACATTGGTAGACGGGTTCTGGCTGATCTCGTACACTTTGAGCAGTTGCGCCGTGTTCGTATCGCCGTAGGTTTCCACGTAATTCAGCACCATCACGATCGAGTCGATGATCACGCTGTCTTTCCGGGCAAAGGGATAGCTTCCGTAATAAGGATTCTTCAGTTCGAAGAAAAGCCGGGCGTCGGTCTTCCCGAAAATGGGATCATTATTGATCAGCCCGATAAACTGCTCATCGGCGCGGGTAATCCTTTCCGAATCGCTGGCCAGGCCAAAAGTGTCGTTATAAGTCTGAAGGGAAATGCTGGTGTCGAAAGTGTGGATATTGTCAACGGGCGGGATCAGGTCCCCGCCCAGTTCGGTGTAATCGTTGATTTTACGGCAGGCTGAAAAAAGAAGGGCGATCGCAGCGCTGACTGTAATCGCCGATAAGACCAGGTGATTGCGCTTCACAAAGTAAATTTATACTGGGTTAGAGATTTTTTATTTGCCTGCAAGGTCGCTATAGAGTTGTAAATAGTCTGTTAAATCTCCTTCCGGATTATATTGCAAGGTCTTCTTTCCCCGCACTTTAGAAAATTCATCCTGCAGTTTTTTGTCGATCTTTTCGGCGCCGAAAGTAATGGCGTCCGCGAAATGAGCGCCGCCCCTGAAAAGGGCCGTGTTGCTGCCATCTTTATATACTTCGAGATCTTTCTCTTTCAGCGTGGCGTGGATCAGCGCTTTTTTGATAAAGCCGTTTCCGAGTTTTTCCTTGAACGTATTTTGCCCGATCGTGTACACGATTTTACTATGCGCGAACACCGGTTCTTTCTTATAAACCGTTTTCAGGTAAGCGGGGATCAGTCCCGTCATCCAGCCGCTGCAGTGAATGATATCCGGCGGCCATCCGAATTTCTTAACGGTTTCCAGCGCGCCCTTGCAAAAGAATACGGTGCGGAGGTCGTTATCCTCGTACCATTTTTCGTGTTCGTCGTGAAAAACGAATTTCCTTTTAAAAAGGTCTTCATTGTCGAGGAAATACACCTGCAGCCGGGCGCTGGGCAGGGAAGCCACTTTGATCTGCAGGGGCAGGTCGTCATTGTCAACAGAAACATTAATACCCGAAAGACGCACCACTTCATGCAGGCGGTGCCGGCGCTCGTTGATGATGCCGAAACGGGGCATGATGCAGCGGACCTCGAAATTATTATCGTTGGCCTTGATGGCCAGTTTGTTCACGATCTCAGAAAATTCTGTCAGCTCCAGGTAGGGCGACATCTCATTGGCTATAAATAAAATTCTTTTCTTTGCTGACATGGGCATTCCGTTTAATTTAAACCCCTGCTGCCTTTCCAAAGTACCGCTTTGGGGCTGGCAGGCCCTGTAAAGGGCAGCAAAGGTAACTATTTTACGCCGAATTGCTGTGATTATCAATAACGCAGCAACCCGGCATACGCACGAATGATCTTATTTAAAAAAATAACAGACCTGCGCAAATGGCTTGATGCTCAGCAGCAAAACGGAAGGTCATGTGGCTTTGTGCCCACGATGGGAGCGCTTCACCCCGGGCATATTTCATTACTGGATACCGCTAAAAATGACTGCCCGATCGTGGTTTGCAGCATTTTTGTAAATCCTACCCAGTTTAACGACGCGAAGGATTTTGCCAACTACCCCGTTACCCTCGAATCGGATATCGATATGCTTGAAGAAGCCGGCTGCGATGTGTTGTTCCTCCCCGCTGTTTCCGAAATCTATCCCAATGGCCTCGTTGCCGGTGAAACCTATGACCTGGGTTACCTCGAAACCGTACTGGAAGGAAAGTACCGTCCCGGTCATTTCCAGGGCGTCTGCCGCGTCGTGCAACGGCTGCTGGAGATCGTCAGGCCCGCCCATCTGTACCTCGGCCGTAAAGATTTCCAGCAATGCATGGTGATCAAAAAACTGATCGGGTTACTGGATTTGGAACAGCAGGTTACCCTGCATATCTGTCCTACCCTGCGTGAAAACGACGGGCTGGCCATGAGCAGCCGGAACCGGCGTTTATCACCCGAGGCCCGGCAACAGGCTACCGCTATCTATCAAAGCCTGCAACTCATGAAGTCGGTTATTCAGACCGGGCCCCTTGATCCCGTTAAACAAAAAGCGCGGGCGCTGCTGGAGCAGTCGGGTTTTCGTATCGACTATGTCGAGATCGCCGATGCCGCTGATCTCTCCCTCCTGAACGAATGGGACGGTTCAACCGCCATCGTCGCACTGATCGCGGCATTCCTGGCTGACGTGAGGCTGATTGATAATATGCAGTTGAGGTGAAAAAGTCAGGTTAGTCAGATTAGTCAAATAAGTCACATAAGTCATATAGGTCATATACCAATCTTTTTCACGGTTGCGGGGAAAGAAAGAATGTGTCTTTTCCGGCACTATTGCTTTCCGTTCCTATTTACTTATTTTCGGGGCGCATGAACAAGCGGATCCGCACCATACTTCAGTATTTATTTTT
>CAYNSL010000178.1:0-4936 GCA_964399755.1 uncultured Chitinophaga sp.
ACGGAAAGCTGCGTGGCGGTCAGGTTCATGTTGCCAAAGGGAAGCTGGCCCAGGAAACTGATCAGTAAGGCGGTGAAAAAAACTTGTACCATGCGAAGTGAGGGCGAATAGATTTAGTGGGTTTACAGAATTCTTTTATCGATTTCCTTCATGCGCTTATAATTCTTTTTTGCGGCCTGCATAAAACGGTATCCCTTCATAAAGCTCCAGTACGGCACTCCTTTTTTATGATTGATCTTACCGATCCTATACAGGTGCCGCCAGTGCCGCACGATCTCTTTCAGCGCGGCGATATAACTCATGCCCCTGTCGAATACATGGGTGATGGCCGCGCCCGCGCCGTTGTATTCGAGTACCAGGATATTTTTACCGTTCTTCAGGTCTTCCAGCGATGTGCATTTGAGGTCATAGCGCCCAAAATAAAACTGCCCCGCTTCGAGGCTGATCCGGTCGAATACATCACAGAGCCGCTGGTCGATTTCATGGTTCAGGTTGCAGAATTTGGCGCCATGAGTATGGTTGCCAGCCATACTCAGGAAATATTTTTCACCTGCGGCGATTATTTTTTCCCAGCCGGGCGCATGTTTCTTTTTCATTTCCTCCAGCCGGTATCTGGCGGTCGGGTGCGCGGCCACCAGTTGCGCCAGGGACTGTTGCCCGTCGCCCGTTACGTGCAGGTAGTCTTTAACGATCAACCCGGTGATGATACCTTTTGCTTCGCCGGGATAACGGATATGGAAAACGCTGAACTCGAGCGGCAGGTCGACAAAGGTCTGCAGGATATAAGGCGCCCCCACATTTTCATGGTAGATCTTCAGCTCCTCATTGGTTTTTAAAATGCGGAAAAGCACCCCCTGCATCCCGGTATCGGGTTTGGCCACTACCGGGAATTTCAGTTGCACTTCCTGCATGCGGGATTCGGCCGCAGCCAATGAAGTTTTCGGATCGATGAGCAAGCTGGTCGGACAACACCAGCCCGGCAACTGGTCATACATTTCCCGCTTGCTGTTGCCTTCAAACCCGGCGAACTGGAGTGTCGGGTTCACCGGTGTAAAAAACCAGAAAGCACGGGCCCTGATGCCGTAATATAACCAGAAGATATCGATGGGAAGGTAAATGAGATCATAGGACCACTTTTCCCAGTTAAACAGTTTTTGAAAAAAGCGCTTCATTCCTTGTCGTCGTGGTGCTTTAAAATTTTTTCGAATTCCTTTTCCATTTTCAGGGTCGTCGGGTCGGGATGCGCCAGTTTTTCCACCACATCTTTTCTAAGCAGCATTTGCCAGACCTGCAGGATGGCGGTAGCCAGGAATATCCCGCCGATCACCCAGTGCAGGATATGCTGGTTGGCCGTGATGGCCTTGGCGATCAGCAGCCCGCCGAAAATAAAAATGCAGTTCCCGATAAAAGTGCCGATGCCGATCCCGGCAATATATGCATTATAGTGATCCTTGCGCGGCAACAATATTTTTTTAGTGAATAGCACTGTACTCCAGCCCAGCCAGAACGGGATCTGCCCGGGGCTGACTGCGCACATCATCGCGCCGAGCAGGTATTTGGGAAGCGTACTGCTGAGCACTACGTTTTTCTGCGCGCCTTCATGCATGGCGGCATAAAAACTGGATGCGGCCAGGGCCAGTACGATCAGCAACGTAATATATTCAAGGAAACGGAACAGTTTTTTCTGCCGGCGGATCCAGTTCAGGGCCACCAGAGAAACCCGTACATAGATCATTTCAACCGTAAGTGAACCGAGTGAAAACAGCATCGCGCTGGTGACCGTCTCCGAAATCGATATCTGCATGGCCGCCACATTCATGGTGGCTAAGGGCAGCGAGCCCAGGAAACTGATCAGTAGACCGGTAATAAAAATTTTCAGCAAGGGCCGCATGGGGGCGAAATTACGCTAAACAGGTCAGATACCCGGTGCGGTGCAGCGGGTGTCAGTCGTACTTTTCCAGCAACCGGAAATGCTTCTTGGCTTCGCGCAGGTATTTATAACCGCGGATAAACGACCAGTAGGGCACCCCGTTTCGGTGGTTGTACCTGCTGATCCGGTACAGCACTTTCCAGTGATGCAGGATCACGCCATAGGCCTGCCAGATGCTCATGCCGCAATCGTAAATATGGTTGGGCTCGGCGCCGCAGCCGTTAAATTCGAGGATCACGAAATTCTTTCCCTGTTTCAGGTCTTCGATCGAAGTGGTTTTGATATCGTAGCGGCCATAATAGAATTTATCCGTATAGTGACTCAGTTCATCAAATACCCGGTGCAGGTCGGCGTCGATCTCATTATGCAGGTTGGTAAAATGCGCGCCGCGGTTATGGTTGCCCGCGTAGGAAAGATAAAACACTTCCCCCTCCGGCAACACACGCTCAAAGCGGTGTCCGTGGCGGTGCTGCATCTCTTCCATGCGGAACCGCGCCCGGGGATGGGCCTGTACCAGTTCATGCAGCGTTGAACGACCATCGCCCGTTACCTGCAGTAATTCTTTATCGATAAATCCGCTGACCACGCCATGCTGCTCCCAGGGATAACGGTAATAAAATACGCTCACTTCCACCGGAAGCGTTACGAGGTCCTGTACGATATATTCCACGGGAATCCGTTCGTGGTATTTTTTCAGCTGGTCGAAATTGTCGATTTTCCGGAACAGGATCCCCTTCATGCCCACATCCGGTTTCACGATAAAGGGAAAACTAAATCCCGCTTCCCTGATTTTTTCCTGCACTTCCTCCCAGGGCCAGTCGTGCATGATATAAGTGGTGCGGGGCACCAGGTGCGGGGGCAACTGGTCGTACATCTCTTTTTTTCCCTCGCCTTCAAAACCGCCGAAAGTGATGGTGGGGTTGGAAGAACTGAAATACCAGAACGACCAGCTGCGGATGCAATACCAGAGCCAGATAAAGCTGATAGGGAAATAGAGCACGTAGAAATTCCACAGCTCCCATTTATAGATGCGTTGAAAAAATTTTTTACCGGTCATCAGGAACGGCAAAAATAAGCCCGTTTCATAATTTGGCAATGCAATGCGTAACCGCTAATTTTAAAAAAAACTGCAACATGAGATCCCGATTGATGCTATATCTCCTGGCCGGGTGTATGGCCCTCGCCAATCCTGCGGCTACGGCAGTAATCGTGCCGCCTGCCAGCGCGGCCATCATCCCCGTTAAATCCGTATATGAAAGGCTGGCTTCACTCAGGGTGAAGGAGCTGCAGAAAATGATAGGACGCAGGCTCACGCTGAAAGAAAAGATCGGTTTCTGGCTGGTAAAAAAGAATATCAGATCACAGTTAAAAAAAGGAGTGCTGAATCCCTCCCCCTTTCCCCTTCTGCAAAAAGTAAAATTGAAAAAAGACCCGGCCCGCGCCGGGGAAACAAATAGCCCCGGACAAACCGCTTTTGTTTTCGGGTTGCTGGCTATCGGTTTACTCCTCGTCGGACTTTTTGTGCCCTATGTCATATTCGGTTCACTGGTTTCTGCGATCCTGGCTATCGCCATCGGCACCTCGGCCTATAAAAAAGATTCCTCCGATTCAAAAGCGCATATGGCTAAACTGATCGGGTGGATCACACTGGGTGTCATCCTGGCCTTTATCATTGCCGCTGCCATCATCATTGCTTCCTGGTCATGGTGGTAATCGCCTGTACCACGGCGATCCTCCCCATTATTCCGTATTATTGCGGTAATTAAGCGGGATTGCATGGGAATAAAAACGGTTGCCGAACTTTTCGCCGCGGGACAAACCCCCGAAGTATTGTTCTGGGTGGGCTGCGCCGGCAGTTTCGATCAGCGCGCGCAAAAGATCACCAGGGCCTTTGTAACCATACTTGAAAAAACCGGTATTCAATACGCGATACTGGGGAAAGAAGAAATGTGCACCGGCGACCCGGTTCGGCGCGCCGGAAACGAATTCATGTTCCAGATGATGGCCTTCCAGAATATCCAGGTGCTGAATAACTACGGCATCAAAAAAATCGTCACCGCCTGCCCGCATTGTTTTAATACGTTGAAAAACGAATACCCCGAACTCGGCGGGCATTATGAAGTGGTGCACCATACCGTTTTCCTGCAGCATCTGATCGATACCGGTAAGATCCGGCTGAAAGAAGGCGGAACCTTTACCGGTAAGAAGATTACCTACCACGACAGTTGTTATCTCGGCCGCGCCAATGATATATATGAAGCACCGCGCAAAGTACTGGAAGCGCTGGATGCCGAACTCACCGAAATGAAAAGATGCCGCAGCAACGGCTTATGCTGCGGCGCAGGCGGAGCCCAAATGTTCAAGGAAGAAGAAAAAGGCAACGCCCGCATCAACGGCGAGCGCAGCAATGAAGCCATCGGAACGGGCGCCGGGATCATCGCGTCGGCCTGTCCTTTCTGTAATACCATGCTCACCGACGGCGTCAAATCAGCCGGGCAGGAAGAAAGCGTAAAAGTGATGGATGTGGCCGAACTGGTTGCCCAAAGCCTAGCCGATTGATTCCCCGTCGAACAACAGCCGTTCCTGCACTTCCAGCGCTTCCCTGAGCTTTCCCCTGGGAATAGGAACATTGATTTCCCTGATTTTTTTCTCAAACTCATAATTGATTTCAAGGATATGGAGCCGCCGTGTTTCCACGATATGGATTTCCATGAACCTGCGCTGGCTGTTCTGGAAAGGTTCATGGGAATTATTGATCCATACCCGGTCGGGCATGATCCGGATTTCGGGAATACGCCGGTTTTTTGGCGGACGCAGCCAGTGGAGCAGGTAGAAGAAAAGGCCTGCCTTTCTTGTTTTCCAGTTCCTGAAACAACGCCATTCATCGGGTGTATAGTTCCATCGGGCCAGTATCATATGAAAGGTTTTTAAGTGAACGTTACATGGATTAAAATTGGTTGTAATTTAGCGGCATGAAATGGGACTATACATACCTGCTGGACGGTA
>CAYNSL010000179.1:0-2340 GCA_964399755.1 uncultured Chitinophaga sp.
GCCCTCGGTTTAAAGGAGCAGCAATGGGTGTTCTGGTTGTTCTTCGTGGCCTTTGCCATCAAGATGCCCATCTTCCCCCTGCATACCTGGCAGCCGGATACCTATGAACAGGCGCCCGCAGCCACTACCATGATCCTGAGCGGGGTGATGGTGAAGATGGGAATATTCGGGATGCTTCGCTGGTTGTTCCCCGTGATGCCCTTTGCCTCCTTTCAATGGGCCGACTTCGTGACGACGCTGGCGCTGGTGGGACTGGTATATGCTTCGCTGATCGCCATCCGGCAGGATGACCTCAAGCGACTCGTGGCCTATTCCTCCATTGCGCATATCGGATTAATGTGCGCGGCGGCCTTCGCACAAAATGAGAGCGGGATACAGGGCGTCATGATCCAGATGTTCAACCATGGGATCAATATCATCGCATTGTGGATCGTGGTAGACCAGGTGGAAAAGCAAACCGGCACCCGGAAAATTTCGGAACTGGGCGGGCTGGCGCAACAGGCGCCGGCACTCGCGGCCCTGCTGGTGATCGTGGCGCTGGCCAATATCGCGCTGCCGCTGACCAACGCCTTCCCCGGTGAATTTTTAATGTTCAGCGGGATCTTCAATTCGGCTACCGTGTACAATGTGTGGTTTACGGCGCTGGCCGGGCTGGGCATCATTTTCGGGGCGGTGTATACGCTGAACATGATCCGGAAAGTATTTTACGGGGAAACCAATGAACTGACCCGCGCAGCCCATGATATCGGTTGGGGCAGTAAACTGGCGCTGGGCATCGTGGTGGTCATCATTTTCTGGCTGGGTGTTTACCCGAATGTATTGCTGGGTGAAACCTCGGGCATAACCGGATTCATCACGCAAAAAATTGAACTGGTACTGCGGAGCCTGCCAAAACATTAAGGAAAGAATTATGAACGCATTAATCATATCGGCTATCTGGGGTGTTGTCATGATGTTCAGCAGTTTTATGCTGAAGGGGAAACCCGCTGTACGCGCAACGGCCATCACGGGAACGCTGCTCCTGCTCCTGGCCGCGGTGCTGGAGATGCGGGGGATCAGTTTCTTTTCCGTCAACGTCCGCGGCATGATGTCATTTGACCGCTTCGCCCTGCTCTTCCAGTCGATCGCCTTTCTTTCGGCCTTTCTGTACCTGCTGCTCTCGGCCCGCGATATGGAAAAAGTGGGGGTGAACTACGCGGAATATTTTTCGCTGATCTTCTTTATTCTTTGCGGGATCGCGATGGTGTCGGCTTTCCGTTCCCTGCTGATCCTCTTCCTCGGGATCGAGATCATTTCGATCCCCCTGTACATACTAACGGGGAGTGATAAGCGAAATTTGAAAAGCAACGAGGCTTCGCTCAAATATTTCCTCCTGGGCGCTTTTTCCACCGGCCTGATGCTGATGGGGATCGCCCTGATCTACGGCGCCGTGGGTTCATTCGATACGGCGGCTATCGGCGTGCTCACGGAGGGCAAACCCTCCGCCCTGCTGGTAGCCGGGATGCTGCTGCTGCTGTTCTCGATGTCGTTCAAGGCATCGGTGGCGCCCTTTCATTTCTGGACACCCGATGTATACGACGGGGCGCCCACGGTTTTCACTTCTTTTATGGCAACGATCGTGAAGGCGGCGGTCTTTATCGCCTTTATCCGTTTATTCGACGAAGCCTTCGGCAACCTGCAGCCGCAATGGAAACTTTTCGTGGCCATCGTTACCGCGGCCACCCTGTTTATCGGTAATATTACCGCTGTTTTCCAGCAAAGCGTAAAGCGGATGCTGGCTTATTCGAGCATCGCGCAGGCGGGGTTTATGATGTTATCCCTCTACGCCATGAATACCGATGCCAAGGAAGGGTTGCTGCTGTACACGGTGGCGTACAGCTTTGCCACCATCGGCATCTTTGCCGTGCTGATTAAGATGAACGACTATACGTTTGACGGATTCAATGGTTTCGCCAAACAGCAGCCCCTGCTGGCGGCCACCACCACCATTTTCCTGCTCTCGCTGGCGGGTATACCGCTAACCGGGGGCTTCCTCGCCAAATTTTACATGCTCAAGGCCGCAATGGGAGCGGGGAAAAATCTCTGGCTGGTCATTTTTGCCGTACTGATGGCGGCGGTCAGCGTGTATTATTATTTCCGGGTGATCCAGGCCATGTATTTCAAAGAAGGTACGGCTGCCAGGATCGAAGTAAGCAAATCCTTCAAATGGACACTGGTGGTGCTGGCTGCGGCCGTGATCCTGCTGGGTGTATTCCCCAACCTGCTCCTTAACTGGTTCTATTTTTAATTCCAAGTATTATTGCGAGCGCAGCGAAGCTGGTGATTGCGAGCGTAGCGAAG
>CAYNSL010000179.1:2440-4891 GCA_964399755.1 uncultured Chitinophaga sp.
AGCGAAGGTGGTCATTGCGAGCGTAGCGAAGGTGGTCATTGCGAGCGTAGCGAAGGTGGTCATTGCGAGCGTAGCGAAGCAATCAGCCAAATAATACCCAGCATAAACTAAAGTGCCCTTCACCTTCCCACTCCCTCACTTTCTTCTCGTACTTTTGCAGGGTCAGCATCTCCCTGTATTCACATGAACTTCCGCGATGTTTTTTTACTGGCTTACCGCACGATACGCAGCAACAAGCTCCGCACCGGGCTCACGGTATCCATCATCGCATTCGGCATCATGGCGCTGATCGGCATCATCACCGCCATCAAGGCCATGAACCAGAAGTTCACGGAGAGTTTTTCCACGATGGGGGCCAACGCTTTTACGATCCGGTTTAAGGAAAGGACCCTCCGGTTCGGCAACGGGAATAATAACCGGGAATTCAAACTGACGCGGAACAAGGGGAGAAAGGAAAAAAAATCCAACCTCGGAAAGATCATTACAAAAGACGAAGCGGAATTTTTTGTGCAACGCTACGGTTTCCCCTCAGTCAAAAGCATTTCCATCTTCGGCAACCGTAATAATATTGTTTCCTACAGAACAAGAAAGACCAGTCCGAACGTAATGCTGTTCGGGGGCGATGAAAATTACCTGCAGCTAAACGGGTTTTCGCTGCTGATGGGACGCAACCTGAATCGCACGGATCAGCAGTCGGGCCGGAATGTTTGCCTGCTGGGTTATGATGTGGCCAAAAATCTTTTCAAAGCCGGAATTGAAAGCGCGGTCAATTCAATTGTCCGGATCAACAATATCCCTTACCGCGTGCTGGGCGTACTGGAAAGCCGGGGCGCTTCCTTCGGGTTCAGCCGCGATAATATGGTCATCACCACGTATACGAATGTGGACCGTAATTTCCCTTCCGGTTTTTCCTTTGTCATTGCGGTCATGACCACCGATCTCATGAAAGTATCCGTAGCGATGGGGGAAGCCGAGAGTGATTTCAGGGCCATCCGCAAGTTGAATATCACCGAGGATAATAATTTCGTGATCGACCGCAGCGACAGCGTGGCCGAAAAAGCCATGAACAGCCTCCGTTTTCTCACCGTTTCCGCCACCGTTATCGGCCTGATCACCCTGATCGGGGCCGCCATCGGCTTGATGAATATTATGCTGGTCTCCGTTTCGGAAAGGACCCGTGAAGTGGGCCTGGTAAAAGCCATCGGCGGCAAACGCCGTATGGTCAGCCGCCAGTTCCTGCTCGAAGCCGTGATCATCAGCGTCCTGGGAGCCCTGTTCGGGATCCTGCTGGGGGTGATGGTAGGCAACCTGTTTTCGATCGTTCTCAAAACCGGTTTCGTGGTGCCCTGGAACTGGGTATTTTACGGCATCGCCATCTGCAGCCTGGTGGGTTTGCTGGCAGGTCTCTACCCGGCCATGAAAGCGGGACGCCTGAACCCCATTGAGGCATTGCGGTATGAATAAATATCAGCATGTCTTTGATTCCGGTTCAGATATTTCAAACAACGGCCAATTTCTTATCAAATTATTTATCAGGGACTTGTTTCTTTTGAGAAAATCCTTAACTTGATGCCCCCTACCTGAAATGTGAAGGAAGGGGATTTTTGTATAAACTTTTTTCTTAGCATTGTGCACCCGAAAAAAGGATTAGTACACTAACATTTAAAAATTAAAAAAAACTAAGATCATGGCAGAGATTAAACCAACTGCATCCGTTAAGGCGACGTCTGTTCAACCGAAAAAGAGCAGCAATCTAATTTCCTGGGTTGCCCCCATCGTGTGTATCATTGCCGGTTATTCTTTCTGGCGTTTTGTACTGGGCGCTCCCAGCGGTTTCGACGAGCCCCACGGCGGTGGTTTCTGGCCCCAGCACAAACATCCCAAAGACGCCCTGCACAGGATTTACGAGGGGGGTATCATCGTTCCCCTGCTCCTCGGTATGTTTTTAATGGTGATCGTATTCTCGATCGAGCGTTACCTCACGATCCGCAAAGCGCTGGGCAGCGGTTCTATCTCTGATTTTATCCGCAAGGTGCAATACCACCTGGCCAACCGGAATGTGGACGCCGCATTGTCGGAGTGCGACAAACAGCGCGGTTCCGTAGGCAACGTGATGAAAGCGGGCCTCCGCCGTTATAAAGAAATGATCAATGAAGGCGGTATCAATACCGACCAGAAAGTAATGGCCATCCAGAAAGAAGTGGAAGAAGCCACGGCACTGGAACTGCCCATGCTGCAGAAGAACCTGGTCTTCCTCTCCACCATCACCTCCGTGGGTACCCTGATCGCCCTGCTGGGAACGGTAATGGGGATGATCCGTTCCTTCGCCGCCCTTGGTGAAGAAGGCGGCGCCGGCGCTGCCAACCAGCTCGCCGTAGGTATCTCGGAAGCCCTGTATAACACGGCCCTGGGTATCGGTACATCGGCCCTGGCCCTGATCATGTACAATGT
>CAYNSL010000180.1:0-4876 GCA_964399755.1 uncultured Chitinophaga sp.
TCACGTATGGTTTGAATAATTGACATAGCCTTTTTATCTAGGGTTTTGAAATCCCAAAGGGCCTCTTTGGGGGAGGGCAAAATTAGGGCTTTTGGGGATAAGTCGTGAGTAATTAGGGAATTAGTTGATCCCCGGCCGTTTCATTGGCTATCAGGGGCCTGCGCCCCGGGCGACCCCTAAAATCATGTACCGCCTATTTCTTTTTCGGGTGCACCAGCTTCATTTCACTGATCAGGTGGCTGGCCCCGGCGTATTTATCCACGATAAACAGGACATACCGGATATCGACCATGATATTGCGGCAAATGGAGGGGTCGTAATTAATATCACTCATCGTTCCCTCCCAGACCCGGTCAAAATTCAGCCCGATCAGGTTGCCCCAGGCATCAAGGGCCGGGCTCCCCGAATTGCCGCCGGTAGTATGGTTGGTCGCGATAAAGCATACCGGCATTTTTCCGCCCTTCCCGTAGGGACCATAATCCCTGCTCCGGTAAAGCTCCTGCAGTTTCCCGGGCACGTCAAATTCATAGTCGCCCGGTTTGTATTTTTCCATCACACCGTCGAGGTAGGTATAATACCCAAAGCCCACGGCATCGCGCGGGTTGTATCCTTTCACTTTTCCGTAAGTAACGCGAAGGGTGCTGTTGGCGTCGGGGTAAAATGTCTTCTCTTTGAACACATCCATTTGCGCCTGCATATAGGTTCGCTGCAGCCGGTTGATCCGGCCCTGTATCTCGTTCAGCCTGGCCTGTACCTGTGTTTGATAGGTCTTCAGCATGTCGGCATAAAGTTTCAGCGATTCCGCCGATTTCGCGGCGGCGACGGCATCGGCGGGCGCTTTGCTGAGCAGACCGGTCACAAAGGATTTCTCACTGAGCATTCCTTCGCTGTAGATCACTTCGGCCAGGCGCGACATCAACCCGTTCCCTGTTTCATTCAGGATCTTCCGCAGGTACGGAGAAGTATATTTTTCTTCCTGGTCGTGCAGGTACATGATCAGCAGGGTTTCAAAAAGTTTTTTATCTACCTGCGGACTGTACTCGTCGAAAAATCCTTCCAGCGCGCTTTTCACCTGCGGTAATTTCTGGGCATAGCCCTTTTCACCGTCTTTTTCCCAGGCGGTAACGAGTGTATTCAGCTGGGCCGCCACGGTAAACAGTTCAATTTTGCTGACGATCTCTGAAAAATAATCCCGCGCATAACCATAGGGCTTCAGTTCGGCATAAGCGGTAGCCAGATCGCCGGTTACGCTACCGTATATATCTTTCCATAACGGGTTCGCGTTTACCCTTTTTTGAAATTCGGTTTCGTAGGCTTTTTTCCTGGCCAGCGCGTTGGTGCTGTTAAGTCCCAGCACTTCGCCCTGCCATTTTTTATAAGCGTTCTGAATACCGGCATATTTCGCGGCATACATAATCTTTAGCTGTTCGTCCCGGCGCATAAAGCCGTCGATTACACCCAGTGCTTTTTCCCGGATCGCGATTTTGGCCGGATCGTTTACGTTCATGATCTGTTCCACCGCGGAGGAATGCAGGTATTCGGTGGTCCGTCCCGGGAAACCAAAGACCATGGTGAAATCGCCTTCGGTAGTTCCGTCGAGCGAAATGGACAGGGATTTTTTGGGTTTATAAGGCAGATTGGAAGGTGAATATTCCGCCGGCTTGTTGTCTTTTCCCGCATAAATGCGGAACATCGAAAAATCGCCGGTATGACGGGGCCACATCCAGTTATCGGTATCCTTCCCGAAATTCCCGATCGCGGAAGGCGGGGCGCCCACCAGGCGTACGTCTTTATAGGTTTCGGTAATGAATAAATAATACTGGTTGCCTTCGAAAAATCCGCGCACAAAACTTTCCTGATAGCTTTCTTTCTTCGCGTTTTTCCGGATCTCCGCGATATTTTTATCGATCTGCGATTGCCTTTCACTTTCGCTCATTTTTGCCGTAACGCCCGCCAGGGCCAGTTTACTTACATCATCAATCCTGACAATAAAGGTGACGAAGAGTTTTTCATTGGGCAATTCCTCTCCCCGGTTGCGGGCCCAGAAACCGTCGCGTATATAATTATGGTCAAGGGTGGAATGGTTCTGTATCGCGTCGAACCCGCAGTGGTGGTTGGTAACCACCAGTCCCTGGCCGGATATCACTTCCCCGGTGCAAAAACCGCCGAAACTCACGATCGCGTCCTTCAGGCTACCGGCATTAATATTATAGATGTCTTTGGCGCTGATCTTCATACCAAGACTTTTCATTTGCTTTTGATTCAGCTTTTCCAGCAGGAAGGGCAGCCACATCCCTTCATCGGCCTTGGCAAGCGGGGCGATCGTAAACAGGAAAATGGCAAGCAGCGAACGTTTGAGATACTTCATATGTTATTTTTTACCGGGAATAAAATTAGGCCTTTCCGGGGTCTGAAAAAGAGCCGGTTTTTATGTTTCCTTTCACCGCCTGATCCTCTTTTTCTCCCCATCCCGCTGTGCATGGAGTAAAAATAATGTGCATATCCCCGGGTGAAACGTGTATATGAAACGGGATCATTGGAACGCTAATATATTTTTTCCGTCGAAGGTCCCGGTTTCTGGTAATAGTGCACGATTTATACCGCTTGTATCCACAGGCCCCCGGCAAAAAATCAGCGGAAAGTTTTGCAGGCAGGTTTTTAACAATCCTGTGGAAAGCCGCTGAAACCCGCTCCGGGTCAGGGTCCGCGCTGTGTATTACCATGCCCGGAATGTGAATTACTTCAAATCGGTAATTTTGCAGTGGCATTTTTCCACGAATCCACAGCCCTAATAATAATACTCTCTTTTTTAAAAATATGTATTAGTACTATTATTGTATTTACGGGCCGGCGGAAAAATTTTATTTTGAAAATCCCGGTGATTGGGTGGAATATTGCTCCTGAAGTAAAAAAAATGGTCAACGAAATACCTGGTACGGCAATAGCGGAAGTGGAGAAAAAAGGGTTCCTCGATATCGACCTCGACCCCACCCTCGACCTCTTTGCGGCCATCGAAAGGCTGAAGAAAGAAAAAAACGCCGTGATCCTGGCGCACTACTACCAGGAACCCGATATCCAGGACGTGGCGGATTTTATCGGCGACAGCCTGGGACTTGCGCAACAGGCAGAACGGACCAGCGCCGATATGATCGTTTTTGCCGGGGTTCATTTCATGGCCGAAACGGCAAAGATCCTGAACCCCACCAAAAAAGTGGTGATACCCGACCTGAGGGCCGGCTGCTCCCTCAGCGACAGCTGCCCGCCGCCGCTCTTTAAAAAATTCAGGGAACAGCATCCGGGGCATGTGGTCGTCAGCTACATCAACTGCAGCGCCGGCATCAAGGCGCTGAGCGATGTGATCTGCACCAGCAGCAACGCAAAGATCATCGTTGAAAGTTTTCCGAAAGAACAACCCATCATTTTTGCGCCCGACCGGAACCTCGGGGCGTATATCAATAAGGTTACCGGGCGGGATATGCTGCTCTGGAACGGGGCCTGCATGGTGCATGAAATATTCAGCCTCGAAAAGATCACGAAGCTGAAAATCCGTCACCCGCAGGCGAAACTGATCGCACACCCGGAATGCGAGGAACCGGTCCTGCGCATCGCCGATTATATCGGGTCCACCACGGGCTTGCTGAAATACACCCAAACCGATCCATCAACCGAATATATCGTAGCCACGGAAACGGGGATCATGCACCAGATGATGAAAGCCAGCCCGCAGAAAACCTTTATCCCCGCGCCCCCCAATAACAGCTGCGCCTGCAATGATTGCCCGCATATGAAACTGAATACACTGGAGAAACTTTACCTGTGCATGGAATACGAGGTTCCGGAGATCACCATGGAGGAAGAATTGCGGCTCGCGGCTTTGAAACCGATCAACCGGATGCTGGAGATCAGCCGCAAGGCCGGTTTATAAACCTGATTCATCTCATTATTTAATTCCCGTATGTTTAAAAATTTTTTACTGCTGCTCTTCCTGGCCGGTAACCCGGCGCTCCTGTTTTCACAAACAGTGGAAGCCACCACCCAAAGCGGGAAGAAGGTGATACTCTTTCCCGACGGCACCTGGAAATATGCGGCGGATATTAAACCGGAAGCCAAGGAAAAAGAGGTGAAGGTAAAACCGGAAGAAAAGAAAGAAGAGAAGAAAAAAACAGAACCGAAAAAACCGGTAGCCGGGATTCCGGTCAGTGTGCCGGATTGCGCAGATGAAGTTGAACTGAATGAAGACAGTAAAACGGGTATCCGCACCTGGCGCTCCCGCAGCATGATTGTAGTGGCAGAACCCGGGGGCAAGAAAGAGATCGGCATCCTATTCCAGAAAAACTCCAAGGGGATCCTTACGGTCTTCCTGCGGCCTGTCGGCGCCGGGGAATGCATCGGTGAGGGAAATAAAATAAATATTGTTTTCGGCGACGGATCAAAACTGGAGCTCACCCACGACGGGTTCGCCAATTGCCGCGGTGAAGCGGCCGCCAATTTCGGGAGCAACTGGGGACGAAAAAAGCAGCTGGAAGAATTAAAGACAAAGAAAATAAAATCCATCAGGGTCTGGACCCAACAGGGCTCGGTGCAGCAAACGCTGACGGATGAGAACGCCGAACAATTCTTAAAAATGTTTAACTGCCTCTCCGGACAATAGGGCCGCCTCTGTTTTTTTTAAGGAAAAACCGGGAGATGGCCACGAAAGCCACGAAAGATCACGAAACAGAAGGGTTGCTTGAAGCCAATCTTTTTTGTAAACCACGGTTCAATCCATTCCTGTATTTCGTGGCAAAAAAACCTATTTCGTGTGATTAACCGCCATCCACCCATCTGCGTTCATCTGTGGCCCAAGCCCTTTCGTGTTATTCGTGTATTTCGTGGC
>CAYNSL010000181.1:0-4840 GCA_964399755.1 uncultured Chitinophaga sp.
TTGACGACATGCTGACCATCAGCGCGGAAAAAGAAAAAGAGGAAAAAGAAGAAAAGAACGGCCGCTACAACCGCCGGGAGTACAATTACAGCAGCTGGAGCCGCAGTTTCACACTTCCTGAAAATTGCGACCTGGGCAAGATCGATGCCAATTACCTGAACGGGGAACTGAAGATCATGATCCCGAAACTGGAAGTAAAGTTTGTGAAGAAAGTAAAAAACATCGCCGTTAATTAACCGATGGCCTGAGAGGGCGGCCCCCGTCTGCAACGGAAAGGCGGGGGCTTTTTTTGCCTGGACCCCTGTAAAATCAAAGGACGATGCGTACTGAAATCACTCCTACAAAGAAAAGCCGGCCCCGGATCAAAAAAGCGGCAGCTGCGATCCGGTCCACGAGCCAGATGAAAGAATCCGTAGCCGAATACGTGATCTACGTAGCCGTACCCGGCATGGAACGGAAGGATTTTTCCGTTCGCATCTGTAAAAATTCCTTAATCGTGTCGGCCGATAAAAATGAAGCGCTGCACTGCCTGGAGCAAGCCGGGCAAACCGCTTACGCCCACTGGACCCAAACCTTTACCCTGCCGGATGATGCGGACACCGTAATGACGGCTGCGGTGTACCGGCGCGGCGAACTGGAAATTCACATCCCCCGCGGGAAAAAAGGAGTCGCGGGCATGCCATTCGATATTTTCGTATACTGATTACCGTTAGGACGGAAGCCGGTCAGTAGAGCAGATTTTTCAGCTTATCCATATTGCTGATGATGATCTTCCCTTCCTTTATTTCGATCAGCTTCTCGGCCTTGAAATCGCTCAGTGTGCGGATCAGCGACTCCGTGGCGGTACCCACGTAATGCGCAATGTCTTCCCGGGAAATCTCGATGGGTTTATTTTCCCCGCCGGTATTGAATTTTCCCTGTATATCGACAAGGGCCTTGGCCACCCTTTTACGGAGGGAACTATAGGCCAGGCTCATCAGCCTTTCTTCCTTTTCCTTAACGTTCTGGGTGATGATACGGATAAACTTGGCGGCAATACTGATATCGCCGTAGATCATCTGCAGAAAATCCTCGCGGGGGATCTGCATGATCTCGGCTTCTTCGAGCACCACGGCGCTGTCGTCGTAATTTTTGTCCTCGATCAGGGCCGGGTAGCCGATGAAATCGTTTTCACTGAACAGGTCGGTAATGTATTCCTTGCCGTCTTCGTGCACTTTGAAGCCTTTCACTTTTCCGCGGACCAGGTAATACAGGAACCGGGGCCTTTTACCTTCCTGGTACAGCGACTGTTTTTTCCCGAGGTTCAGCACTTCATACTGATCCGCCAGCTGGGTCATCAGCCCGGTATCTTTCACATCTTTGATGAACTGGTTGACACCCTGCGAAGAGGAGGCGTACATATTACCGAGCACGGCCGATTTTTTGAGCCGGATCTCGATGGCATTCAGCAGTTCGATATCCTCGAAGGGTTTTGTGATATAGTCATCGGCGCCCATTTCCATCCCCTTGCGGAAATCGCTCCGCTCGGTTTTGGCCGTCAGGAAAATAAAGGGGGTATTCTGGGTCGTTTCATTTTTACGCAGGAGGTGCAGCACACCATACCCGTCGAGATCAGGCATCATGATATCGCAAACGATCACATCGGGTTTTTCCCGGAGGGCGGTTTCCACCCCGTTCTTCCCGTTTTCCGCGGTAAAAGTCTTATAACCGGCGAGATCGAGGATCTCGGCGGTATTTTCCCGGATATCCGGGTTATCATCTATCACAAGTACTGATTTCATCATTCTGGTTGGTTGATCGGTATAGAAAGGGTAACCGTGGTTCCCTTGTTTAATTCACTTTGCAAATGTACGGTTCCGCCGAGCAAATCAAGGTATCGCTTTACAATATGCAGCCCCAGGCCCGTACCCTGTATATTGGTGGCATTGGCGCCCCTGAAAAAACTGGAGAAAAGGTGATCCTGGTCTTCCCTTGAAATACCGATCCCGTGATCCGTGATGGAAATGGTGCAGTAATCATTAAGACTGGTGCTCCTGACCTCCACGATCTCGCCTTCTGCGGAAAATTTGATAGCGTTGCTGATCAGGTTGATCAGTATATTTTTCAGCAGTTTCCGGTCGGTGTAGGCTTCCACTTTTCCTTCGTGGGCGTACAGGATCTGCTGGTCTTTCTTCAGCAGCCCCTTCATTTCGTCGGCGGTATCGCCGATAAAATCCTTGAGGTCGAACCCGCCATAGCGGGTATCCACTTTCCCTTCATCCAGCTTGCCCAGGCTCAGGAAATCTTCGAGGATATCGTTCAGGTGCTTGACCGAGCTTTTTATTTTTTCGATATGCCGGTTCCGTTTTTCCTGTTCATCGGCCCCTGTGTATTTCGACAGCAGCGAAGCCGAAGAAAGGACCGTGCTCAGCGGGGTGCGGAATTCGTGCGAGGCCATGGCCACGAAACGGCCCTTGATCTCGTTCAGTTGTTTTTCCTTGTCCAGCGCGTCGCTCAGTTCCATTTGCGACTCTTCCAGTTTTTGCAGGGCCTCTTTTAAAATCACGGTCCGCTCCTCCACTTTGGCTTCCAGTTCGGCATTCAGTTTGCGGATCTCGCTGCTGATCTTTTGCAGTTCCTTTTGCTGCCGGATCATATTATTCTCGATTTCTTTTCTTCGCGTGATATCAACGATAAAGGCGATTACGAAGAGTTCCCCGCCGCGGCGGTAATGACTCAGGCTCACTTCCACGGGAATATCGGTACCGTCTTTGCGTCGGCCGTAGAGGTCGCGGTTATGACCCATGACCCGGTTGGAGGGCTGCTGGTAAAAGCCTTTGCGGAGATCCTCGTGGTGGGGATGAAAACGCTCGGGTATCAGCACTTCAATGGGTTGCCCGGTGATCTCGGCGCCCTGGTAGCCGAACATGGATTCGGCGGCGGGGTTGACCAGCACGATCTTCCCCGAACCATTGGCAAGGATGATTCCTTCGGTAGCGTTTTCAAAAAGAGAAACCAGGTGGGTAGCGTCTGTGAGCATGCAATATTCCGTTGTTCGGGTTCAAATTAATGAAAAACCCGCCAACTGCTTTACAAATTAAGATGATCAGTCACGGTGCTGCAATAATTCCTTTTCCATCGCGATGGCTTTGGGAAAAAGGATACTGTTTTCCAGGTAGAGATGCTGTACGATATCGGCGTCTACTTCCTTCAGTTTGGCGAAAGTAACCCGGTGGCTGATACAGGCATTCTCCGGCAATGTATAATTACCGGTGAGATCCCGGAGTCTTTTCAGGGTGCGGGTCATCGTTTCGTGTTCATGCTGCATGATATCTTCCACGGGTTTGCGCAGCGTGCGGACCAGCAGGCTGGCATAAGATTCGCGGCTGTAATAAGCGTGCCCGATCTGCCTGATATAGGGAAAGATGATCTCTTCTTCCTGCTCGAGGTGCGGGATCATGTTCCGGCTCAACTGGTTTACCAGGCGCTGTAATTCGTCGAGGTATTCAAATTTCCTGCGGTGCCCTTCGGCGAAGCGGTCCACATGGTCCTGCAGAACGGGCAGCGCCCGGCGCAGGTAATGGTGGTGCACATTAATAATATAGTCCGTGAGAAAATCGATATGCCACTCGTTAAAATCGTGGGTGTTGGAGGTATTGACCTCGCGGATGGACACTTCCAGCTCTTCGATGAGCCGGTTTTCATCGACTCCCTTGAGTGCGCAGGCCATGTGCAGGGGGGATTTGCCGCCGCAGCAATACTCGATCCCGTACTTACGGAACACATCGGCCGTGCGGTAATCACGGGCCACGATGTCTGCCACGGGTTGATTTCTATCTATCTTACCCGAATGTAAAAACAGGTTATCCATTACTGCCACTTGTGCATTAAAAAGCAAATTAAATGAGGTGTTTTTCCAAAAAGGATGATTTACATCACCCCTCCCACTGACAATCAGGTTGTAGTGATACTGCTCAAAAATTCGGGCCGGTCTTTTTTCAGCAGGTCCCTGATCGTTGTCGAGGAAAGCAGGTTCAGCCAGTGGTCCCGCAGCAATTGCGCCTGCTGGTGCAGGGGGCAGGGGTTCCTGCTGTTGCATTTCTGCAGGCGCAGCACACAACTGTCGGCCTGGATCGGTTCTCCTGTGATATCCACAAAGACCCGGAGGGTCGTAAATAAGGTTTTTTCATTAGTGCTGAATCCGCCCGTGGGCCCTTTCTGGGAGCTCAGGACACCTTCTTTTACTACCCTTTTCATCACCTTTCCAAGGAAATGACGGGGGATATTCAGTCTTTCCGCTATTTCATTGAGCGAGACGCGGTTTTTCTCCGATTCGGACGCGGCTACATATAATACGCTCCGCAGGGCATACCCAAATGATTTTGAGAACAGCATACAACTCCAAAAGTATCAGAACCCACTACCTTTGGGACTGATAAATCTCATCTTTTATTTTGATGCTTGTCATTAACGGCCATTTCGTATGGAAATACTTTTGGCCTATTAAAGACATCTGCGTCTTTTTAATTAACACAAAAACCTCTAACAAATGAAACTTGCAAATCTCCTGACAACGGCGATGATGGCCGGAGGCCTGTTCTGGCTGAGTTCCTGCGGTAACGAAGGCGTAAAGAAGGACGAAAAAACGGTGGATGTACAGGACCTTACCAAGAACCAGCCCGAAGTACATGGTACCGAACTGAAAGAAAGTGACATCACGATTTCCAATCCCCTGAATGCGGAATGGGTGGCCGCCGGTAAAGCCACTTATGAGCTGAAATGCCAGAGCTGTCACCGGCTCACTCCTGACAAGCTGGTAGGACCGGGATGGAAAGACGTTACCAAAAGAAGGAAACCGCTC
>CAYNSL010000182.1:0-2094 GCA_964399755.1 uncultured Chitinophaga sp.
GGCGCGATCTCGATGGTACGCGTGGTCATATAATATCCCAGTTTGTCGGCGGGGATCATATCATCCAGCGCATCGTAGAGGGGACGCAGGTAGGGATCGATCTTTTCTTTCAGGTCGCCGGGCAGGAATCCCAGGCTTTCGCCCGCTTCCACGGCCGGGCGCGTGAGGATGATCTTCTTGACCTGTTTATTTTTTAAGGCCCGTACGGCGATGGCAACGGCGGTATAGGTTTTACCCGTACCGGCGGGGCCGATGGCGAATACGATATCGTTCTTCTCGGCGTCCTGCACCAGTTTTTTCTGGTTGGCCGTACGCGCCCTTACCGATTTGCCGTTGGGACCAAATACCAGCACTTCATTGGGGTTCTTTTCCTGGAAATGATCGATGGTCTCGGCGTCGTCGCCTCCCAGCACCTGCTCGAAATAGTTCTGGCTCATGTGGCCGTTGCGTTCGAGGTAGGAGATGATCAGCTCGATCTTTTCCCGGGCGTTTTCGATCTGTTCGGGCGCGCCGCTCAGCTTGAGCTGGGTGCCGCGGGAGAGGATCTTGAGCAGGGGAAATTTCTTTTTGAGGATGTCGAGCTTGCCGTTGTTGACGCCGAAAAATTCAATAGGGTTTACGGTCTCGAGGTTGATGATTGTGTCTGTCAATTCAGGTCGGTTTATTTTACACTATACCGGCGAAAGGCAGTACCGGATTACTGAGCGTCTTCTGACCATTTTCAGAAGCCTGCCTTTACTTTGGTGGCTACGAGTAGCTTTTCAAATATAACTTTAGCTGCTCATAACTTCCTAAAGTTACTTATTAACAGTTGTGGATACAAATAAAGCGGGGCAAAAATTAGTTAAGTATTTTTTCATTATCAGTAAACCATTGTGATGGATCCCGCCACTGTAAATTTTTTCCTTTAATCGTAAACGAATCGCATCATCCCGGCCGGGTAAAATGCATCCATCAAATTTTGTTTCGAACAAATAATGACGGCACGAGACGGATATTTTAAACCCGCACACAAGTCCTCCCGCAACAGCCTGTTCACCCGGCCTGATTATCCGGATCCCTTAACCCGGAATCGAATGATGGGAACGAAAACCCCGGGTTTAGCCGGTAGGTCTTGTTTTTCACGGGGTTTGGCGGCTGACCGAAATCAGCGGCCTGTATGGGGCAGGTCATACCCCGAAACGCACATGATTTTAACTTTGGATCATGAAACCAGAAATAAAACCCATCAAGCGCAGCGAGCAGCTGGCCCCCCTCAGTCGCGAACACCACGACGGATTATTATTTGCCTGGAAGATCAAACAGGGCATCGACAATCATACGCCGCTGGAAAAACTGCGGCAATACGCGCTCTGGTACTGGCGTCACCATATCAAACCCCATTTTTACCAGGAAGAAAAAATCCTGCTTCCCTATTTGCCCGCCGATAACCCGCAGGCCAAACGGATGCTGGAAGAACATGATCATATCCGCGAGCTCATCCTCGGGCTCGACGACGAGCCGGATAAAAGAACCCTCGTCATCCTCGCCGATCTCGTCAACCACCATATCCGCTTTGAAGAGCGTGAACTCTTCGCTACCCTCGAGGAAATACTTCCGCCCGAAAAGCTGGATGAAATTTTCCGCCAGCTCGAAAAACATCCCGTGCACGGGGATGAGTGGAAGGATGAGTTTTGGGGAAGGGGGGAGGGAGTAAATAAGTAAATAAGTAGATAAGTTAATAAGTATATAGGGTAGGGGTGTAGGGGAGAAAATAAAGTAGAGGATAATTATATGTGATCGGGGAGATTTGCGTAATGCCTGACTCGCGTGATGGAATCGTAAGAAGGCGCTTCTATAATCTGAACGGGTAAAAATTTACCCGGGTTAATTTCTGAAAAATTTGTTTGAACACTACCCCGGTGAGGATCGTTTTTGGAAGGCCGCCTGGTATGATGGCGCATGAAGAATGCACTTTAATAGCCGGAACAGGAAAAAATTACCTGGATTATTTCACCTTTAAAAACCTGATTGAACACTACAAATTTTAAAATCTATCCTATCACTACTATTATCTCAGCCGTATAACCCCCATTTACTTATATACTTATTTAC
>CAYNSL010000182.1:2194-4804 GCA_964399755.1 uncultured Chitinophaga sp.
TCTACTTATATACTTCTCCCTCTACTTGTTAAATAATATCAAAAGATAATCCTACCTTAATAAAGAAAGCCCCTAAAGCACAATTTTTGCTGCTGAATGGCTCCTCCACCGCGCATGAGATCAAAATTCCTGTTACTGGTCCTGTTTCTTGCCGAAGCGCTGCTGTCTAACGGTCAGCTCTACCGTATTTCGGGCATCATCCTCGACAATAAGCGGGAGCGCATGCCCCTGGCCAGCGTGGAGATCAAGGAGCTGAAAAAGGGAACGGTGAGCCGCGACGACGGCAGTTACGAATTCTTCCTCGAAAGAGGCAAGTACGACCTCGTGGTGAGCATGATCGGGTATCGGACCAAAGTGCGCACCTTTTATATCAATAATGAGGACATCGTGGAGAACATCGAACTCGAACCCGACTCCTCCGCCAACCTCGCCGAAGTGGTGATCAAGGCCAAACTGCGCGACCGGGCCGAAGAACTGGTGCGCAACGTGATCCGCAACAAGGAGACCATCCTCGACGCCGTAGGCTCCTATTCCGCCAATGCCTATATCAAGGCCTTCCAGCTCGATTCGAGCAATGCCAAAAAGAAAAAAGAGAACGACAGCCTGGGCAAGACGGATTATGAAGGCATGTCGCTGACCGAAGTATCCCTGCATTTCGACCGCAACACCGTGGGACAGGTGCGGGAAGAAAGAAAGGGGGTGAAGAAAATGGGGAGCACGGAAAGCCTTTTTTACCTGACCACCACCGACGGCGATTTTTATATCTATGATAACCTGATCCACGCCCCGCCGGTGTCGAAAATACCTTTCGTGTCGCCCATCAGTTATTCCGGCCTGCTGGCCTATAAATTCAAAACGCTGAAGATCGACCGGACCATCAAACCCAAGGTCTACACGATCGCCATCCGGCCCCGGCAGCTCAGCAATGCCACCATCGAGGGGGAGATCAGCATCCAGGACAGCACCTGGAACGTGATCAGCGCCGAATTCAGGCTCCCGCCCGCGCATATGCCCGAATACGATTACATGGAAGTGAAACAGCAGTACGGCCCCGTGGGCGACAGCGCCCGCGTGATCACGCGGCAGCAGTTCAATTATTACACCAAGACCAAAAAGGGGAGGATCTATGGCGAGACAACGGTTGTCTATTCGGGGTATGAACTGAAAAAGAATTTCCGCAAAGGCTATTTCGGCAATGAAGTAAGCACCACGGCCCAGGAAGCCTATGAAAAGGATTCCACGTTTTGGAAGTCGGTGCGCACCGAACCCCTCTCGAAGCAGCAGGAATTATATGCGCGCTACCAGGACAGCATCTACAAATACCAGCACAGCGAGGCCTACCTCGATTCGATCGACCGCGTGCTGAACCGCATCACCTGGAAGAAGATGCTGATCTTCGGGCAGATCTTCAACGACCATAAAAAAGAAAGGATGTGGATCCTGCCGCCGATCACCTCCGCCATCCAGCCCATCGCCTTTGGCGGGGCCAGGCTGAAAGTGGCGGGGGCCTACCGTAAAACCTTTCCATCCCGTAAAACCCTTTCCGTTGAAGGCGATATCAGCTATGGCTTCCGCAACCATGATATCAATGGCACGGTGAGCGTGGAGCGGATGTACAATCCCTTTGCCCGGAGCCAGTTCAAACTCAGCGCGGGCAGGAACTTCGAATTCATTTATCCCGGCGACGCCTGGGTGAACGTGCTGAAGCGCAGCAATATTTACCTGAACAATATGTTCGAAGCGGCGCACGAGATACAGATCATCAACGGCGTGCACCTCTTCAATAAAGTGCAGGTGGCCCTGCGCCGTTCCGTGGCGCATTACAAAGTGGGCACCAATACCAATAATATCTTCGGCCTGCGCAATGAGCCCGCGGTGGATTTTGATCCCTATAACGCCACTTACAGCGAGACTAAACTCTACCTCACGCCCCGGCTGAAATATATCCGCGAACCCAAGGAGAAGATATTCCTCGGTTCCAAGTGGCCTACTTTCTATATCATCTGGCGCAAGGGCGTGCCCGGTCTTTTCAAAAGCGAGATCAATTTCGACTACCTCGAGTTCGGGCTCATCCAGCAGATCAATTTCGGGGTGGCGGGCAATACTTCCTATACGATCCGCTCGGGAGATTTTGTGAACACCAAAGACCTGCGGGTGATCGACTATAAATTCATGCGCCGCGGCGACCCGCTGCTCTTCCAGAACCCGCAGGAAGCCTTCCAGGCGCTGGATTCCACCTTCCCGGTATTCGACCGCTATTTCCAGGGCAACCTCGTGCACGAGTTCAACGGGGCCCTGATCAACCGCATTCCGTTCATGAAAAAATTAAAACTGCAGGAGATCGCCGGCGGCGGATTTTTGATCGCCCCGGAACGCGACCTTCGCTATATCGAATTCTTCACGGGCCTTGAGCGCGTCTTCAAATGGCCCTTTAATCCCCTTGCCCGGGTAAAACTGGGCGTGTACATCGTGGCTTCCGCCGCAAATAAATTCAATAACCCGGTGCAGTTTAAGGTGGGGTTGACGACATGGGACAGGTTTAGGAACAAGTGGAGATAAAAGTTTGATAGATAAAAGTTAAAAGTTGGTTGAAAGCACGGAGAGGTTTAA
>CAYNSL010000183.1:0-4784 GCA_964399755.1 uncultured Chitinophaga sp.
GGATTGAACAAACTGATCGAGCTGAATTACGCGTATATCCATAACCTGAGCACTTCTGATAAATCTACTACGAACTATAATGCCAGTTCCGGGAAATACGATGTGCCCAACCTCCTGCTCACGAATAATTTTGAAAACCTCTTTACGGCTCACCGCTACGGCGCCAATTACCGCGTGCAGGAGAAAAAATATAATTACCAGGTCGGGTTCAGCGTGCAGCGCTCGGACCTTCAGACGGAAAGCTTCCAGGCTTCGACCGGCAAGGATTCGCTGAACAGCCACCAGTACACGGATATTTTCCCCACTTTCAATTTCAATTTCACGCCGGCCCGTACAAAGAACCTCCGGTTCCGGTACAACGGCCGGACCAGCCAGCCTTCGATCTCTCAGCTGCAGAATGTACCGGACCTCACCGATACGCTCAACCAGAAGATCGGTAATCCCAACCTGAAACAGGAATTCACGCACAATATCAACCTGGGCTATAATACCTTTAATGCGCTGACTTTTAAATTCATCGCGGCCAATATCAATGTCAACCTGATCCGAAACCGCATCGTCAATGACATCAGCGTGCTGGGGCCCATCCAGCGTACCACCTATGCCAACGTGAACGGGTATTATAATGTCAACACGTTCGTTACTCTTGGACTGCCGTTCAAGAATCCCAAGCTGAAAGGATCCAGCGTTAACCTGACCAATAACATGAATATTTCGCGCGACGTCAGTCTCGTCCAGCACCTGGAACTCTTTACCAAAACCTTCCTGATCACGCAGGGAGCGGGGGTCAATATCAACAAAGAGAAGATCGATTTCGGCGTGAAAGCAAATGTAACTTACACGCATGTGAATTATTCGGACGGAAGGGACGACCTGAAATACTATACGCAGACTTATTCAGGCGATGTGACCTGGACCCTGCCGAAGAATTTTATTCTTGCCACCAACTTCGACTACCTGGTGAATACCGGGCGCGGGGAAGGATTTAACCAGAGCATCCCGCTGTGGAATGCGAGCTTCAGCAAACAACTCTTTAAAAAGAAAAACGGGGAGCTGAAGTTTTCCGTGAACGATATCCTGAACCAGAACCAGAGCATCACCCGTACCGCCACGGACAACTATGTGGAAGACGTCCGCAGCATGGTGCTGAAAAGGTATTTCCTGGTGAGCTTCCTGTTCAACCTGAACCGGATGGGCGGTAAAGGAACACAGCAGCAAACCATACCGGGCATGCCGCGGATGATGGAACGGAATATGCGCGACGTAAGAATGTACTGATAGAACCGGCAGGAAAGCCGCTAAAGATAAAGTCCCGCCATACCGGACCAGCCGGTGGCGGGACTTTTTTTATCGTTACGGGTTAGTACGATGAAAAGTAGCAACCTTACTTATGCCTGCGGTAATGCGTGGCAGCGGCCGAAGAGCCGGTCAGCAATACGGACAGCACCGATTTCAGGAGCCGCAGGATGTTGAAGGAAGGTTTGTAATACAGGCGGTAAATTTTCGCCGACTGATAATGATGGGCAAGACGTTTGTTTTTCATAGTCAGAATTTTTTTCACCGGGCCGGTGGTACCTTTAAAAATAGCTACTAAAGTTAATTTTTTATAATATTGACCCCGGTTAACTGCCTGTTAAATCCAACATTGATGAAAATTCCCGTAAAACCACTTGCGCTTATTACGATCGGCTTCCTCTTCCTTAACCCGGTGCAGGCTCAGCTGAAAGGGCCGGTTACCGGCGGGATCGCCCGGGACCTGGTAAAAGTGCTGAACGATTATCCCAGCCGCTTTGTCCACCTGATGGGAGAAAAAATTTCCGAAAGGGAACAGTCTTCCGATTACCGCTGCAATTTCCCGGTCCGGGAGGCCGAAGAAAGTTTTTTCACGCGCTATTCCGCGAAACAGGAAACCTGCAGCTGGGAGGCCCTGTTACTGACGACCGAAAGCTTTGAAAAAGCAAAGAAAGAATACAAAAATCTCTTTACCCGGCTGAATAACCTGAACGTGATCCTGGAAGGAACCGGAACCTTTCGCCTGAAAGGAAAATATGAATCGCCGGAGGAAGAAAAAAAATTCAGCGGGATCCTGCTTTCCCTGGAACCGGTCAAAGAGGGATTTTCCAAACTCCGTGTCGAAGTCGCCCTGCAATATGAAGCGCCCCTGAACTGGAAGGTGAAAGTATTGGTCTATGACCGGGAACGGAAGGATGATGAACAGGGTACGACAAAGGAAGACAGCCGCTAATTTCACGACTGGACGCTGCTCCTGACTGCAGACTAATGACTCCTGACTCAAATATTAACCTTCATTAACATTAAACCAAGACCCATTAACCCCCGTTCCCGGGAGCTCAGAATATTTTCGTAGCCGAAATAAAATAGCTATGAGAAAAAGTTTACTTTTTATCCTTTCCGCGGTTTTTTCCCTGACCGTTTTGGCGCAACGCAACGGGACCGTCCGGGGGCTGGCCTACGACACGATCGGCAAACAGGCGGTAGCGGGAGCGACGGTCAGCCTGCTGGAGCGAAAGGATTCTTCCCTGGTCAGTTTTACCATGACGGGCAATGACGGACGGTTTGAATTGAAGGGGATCCCCAACGGCGATTACCGGTTGCTGATCACGCATGTCGGGTATCATAACAGCAATGTTTATTTCCGTATTTCCGACAGCGTTAAAACCAAAGACCTGGGGAGCCTGGTGCTGAACGATAAGACCAAAGTGCTGGAAGAAGTGGTGCTGGCTGCCGAAGCGCCACCCGTTACCTTGATCAACGACACCATCCAGTATAATGCCGGCTCCTTCAAAGTACAGCCCAATGCCAGCGTGGAACAACTGCTGAAGAAATTACCGGGCGTGAAAGTGGAAAAAGACGGGACGATCAAGGCCCAGGGGGAAAAAGTAAACCGGGTGCTCGTGGACGGCAAGGAATTTTTCGGCAACGATCCTAAGATCGCCACCAAGAACCTGCCCGCGGACGCGGTGGACAAAGTGCAGGTTTATGACAAGCAGAGCGACCAGGCACAGCTCACGGGATTCGAGGACGGGAATTATGAAAAGACCATCAACCTGAAATTAAAGAAGGATAAGAAAAAAGGATTGTTCGGGAAAGTGATGGCGGGGGCGGGCGACAAGGAACGGTATGAAGGGAAATTCAATGTCAATTCCTTCAAGGGGGCCCGGCAGTTTTCGGCCATCGGGATGGGCAATAACACCAACGCCGAAGGTTTTTCCTTTATGGATATCCTCAATTTTACGGGTGAGCTGGCCCGCATGCAAAAAGGCGGCGGGGGAAATATCAATATCAGTATTTCCGGCGCCGATGCAACGGCAATGGGGATGAACCCCGGCGGATCCAACAGCGGCATCATCACGGCCCGGGGCGGCGGATTGAATTACAACAATATCATCGGCAACAAACTGGATTTCCAGAGCAATTATTTTTATAACCGCTATAATCCGCATACGGAAAGTCACTTGCAGCGTCAGTATTTTCTCCCGGACTCATCCTATTATTACAACCAGAACGCTTTTGCCGACAACCTGAACAATAACCACCGGCTGAACCTGAACACGCTTTACCAGGTGGATTCGATGAATTCGATCCGCATCAACCCTTCCTTCAGTTACCAGCAAACCCATAACCGCAGCGAAACCGATTACCAGACCCTGTCGGGAAGCAAGACGCTGACCAACGACGGGTTCAGCAACACGACAAATTCCAATAAGGGATATAATTTCCGTAACGATATTACCTGGCGGAAAAAATTCGCAAGGAAGGGCCGCACTTTTTCTTTGTCGCTCCAGACCACCCTGAACAACAGCGACGGCGACGGCAGCCTCTCGTCCATCACCAGTTTTTATAACCCCAACGGTTCCCTGCTGAAAAGGGATACGCTCAACCAGCAAAACATTACCCATGGCGATCTGAAAGGCTATACGGCGCGGGCGGTCTATACCGAGCCCGTGGGGAAGCGGTCCCTGCTCGAATTCAGCGTGGGGCGCAGCAACAGTAAAAATATTTCTGAAAAACTGACCTATGATTATAACAAGGGCAACGGGAAATTCGACCGCCTGAATGATTTTCTCAGTAATGACTACGAAAACACCTACGGGTACAGCACCGCGGGCATCCGCTGGCGCACCCAGAAAAAGAAATACAATTTCGCCCTGGGGGCCGGCTGGCAAAAGGCCGACCTGGAAGGAACGATCACCAGCGGATCCAAAGATTCCATCATCCGCAAGACCTTCCGGAATATTTTACCCAATGCCCGTTTCCAGTATAATTTTTCCCGGTTTAAAAGTTTTTCGCTCAATTATTCCGCCAGCACCAACCAGCCCTCGATGCAACAGCTGCAGCCCGTTCCCGATAACAGCAATCCCCTGAACATCCGGGAAGGTAACCCGGGGCTGAAGCAGGAATACCAGCATGCGATGCAGGGCAACCTGAACCTGCTGAGCCCCTATAAAAACAAAAACCTGTTCCTGTTTTTCACGGCGCAGTTTACCCGCAATAAAATCGTGAATTACGATACGATCAGTGCACTCGGCGTAAAGACCACGCGTCCGGTCAATGTAAACGGAGTGTATAACATCAACAGCAACATCAGTTACAGTGTGCCCGTCCGTTTCCTGAAAGGAAGCGTCGAGATCAGCAGCAATTCCGGTCTCTTTAAAACGCGTCAATTCATCAACGGGACGGGGAACGATATCCGGAGCCTGACCCTGGGGCCCGATATCCGGCTGGACCTGAACCCCGCCGAAAAACTTAATATCGGCCTGGGA
>CAYNSL010000184.1:0-4723 GCA_964399755.1 uncultured Chitinophaga sp.
GTGCGGCGTTGCAATGCCCATCCTGCCATTCTTTGTTATTCTATCGGCAACGAGATCCCTGCGGGAATCGTTCGATGGTATGGGCCGAAGAAAATCGAATCATTCCTGAAAAAATTATACCGCCGGGTAAAATCGGCCGACCCCGGGGCGCTGGTCACCTATGTGAATTTTCCCACGACCGAATACCTCGACCTGGGATTCCTTGACTTCAGCTGTTTTAATGTGTACCTCGAAACCCCCGAGAAACTAAGCCGGTATATTACCCGTTTACAGAACCTGATCGGCGAACGCCCCCTGGTACTGGCCGAAATCGGTCTCGACAGCTGCCGGAACGGCGAAACAAAACAATCGGCGGTGTTGAAATGGCAGATCGAAACCGTATTCACCGGGGGTTGCGCAGGGCTATTTGTATTCGCCTGGACCGATGAATGGTGGCGCGGCGGGTATCCGATAACGGACTGGGATTTCGGACTGGTGCGACGGGACCGGGTACCCAAACCGGCTCTCGCGGCGGTGTCGAAAGTATTCACCCGGACACCGGTAGCATTATCCAGCAGACCGCCGTTCATTTCCGTGGTGGTTTGTTCCTACAACGGTTCGGCAACCATACGGGAATGCCTGACCGAAATTTTACGGCTTGATTATCCCGCCTTTGAAGTCATTGTCGTAAACGACGGTTCCACCGATGGCCTGCCGCAGATCGTTAATGAATTTCCCGTCCGGCTGATCTCCACGACCAACCAGGGATTAAGCCATGCCCGCAACACCGGGATGTACCATGCCCGCGGGGAGATCATCGCTTATATCGATGATGACGCTTTCCCCGATCCGCACTGGCTCTCTTACCTTGCTTTTGCTTATTCCCATTCAGATCACGCCTGCATCGGAGGTCCTAATATTGCGCCGGACGATGACGGGTTTATAGCGCGTGCCGTGGCCAATGCGCCCGGCGGTCCCGTGCATGTATTGTTAACGGATGAACTGGCCGAACACATACCGGGTTGTAATATGTCATTCCGGCGTGATGCATTATTGTCGATCGGTGGTTTTGATCCTGTCTTTACAAATGCGGGAGATGATGTGGATGTTTGCTGGCGGATACAGCAAACGGGGAGAACCATCGGCTTTCATCCCGCGGCGCTTGTCTGGCACCGGCGAAGGAATTCATTGAGGGCTTACTGGAATCAGCAAAAAGGATATGGAAAGGCCGAAGCCCTGCTCGAAGCCAAATGGCCGGAAAAATATAACCGCTTTGGTCATCTTACCTGGGCAGGCCGGATATATGGAAGCGGTTTCACGTTGCCCATCCGGCAAAAAACCGGCAGGATTTTCCACGGAGAATGGGGCGGATCGCTCTTTCAATCTGTTTACGAGCCGGCCACGGGTTTTCTTTTCGCCATACCCCTGATGCCCGAATGGTATTTGTTTACCGCGTTTTCCGGACTGCTGGGGATGCTGGGATTGCTGTGGACGCCCCTGCTCTGGTGCTGGCTGCTGTTCATCCTGGCGCTTACCCTGGTAATCGGCCAGGCGATTGTCAGCGTGATCAGGAATATTCAGCCGCAACTGAAGCAGCGCGGCTCACTGCGTTTAAAAGCCCTGATCGTATTCCTGCATATCATACAACCGATGGCCCGGTTATACGGGCGGATGAGAAACGGGCTCACCCCCTGGCGCAAACGCGGCGCCGGGGTATCCGGCAAACTGATCTTTTCATTCAAACCACGGACCTTTATTTACTGGTCTGAAAACTGGTTAGCCCCCGAAGAATGGCTGACCTATATGGAAATATCACTGAACCGTCTGAAAACACGGGTGCGTCGAAACGGCCCGTTCGACAACTGGGATTTCCAGGTTTCTACCGGTTTGTTCGTAAAATACCGGGGAAGGCTGGTCGTTGAAGAACACGGGGCTGGCAAACAATACCTGCGATTCAAAACATGGATGTGCCTTTCGTTCAGCGCCATTTTCATTCCGTTGCTGCTTGCAGCCTTAATGACCGCGGCGATCATTTCGGAAGAATGGCTTATCGCGGCCATCGCCGGTTTATTGTTTTTCGGTATGGGCATTTATTTGCTGCTTGAAAATTCCAGCACCCTGAACAGCATCTCTTTTGCCTTTAACCGGCTGAAAAGAATTCGTCATCATACCCGTGAAAAAACGGAAGAAACTGCGGTACCGGGCGGCGAAATAGAACATCCCGATACGGTCATGGAAAAATAAGAAACTGCTTCCGGTTGTTTACCGAATACTCCCGTTAGATTCAATCCGGTTCATCTTAAGGTATCACAACATAAATAAATTAAATCCGGGCTGGCAATTATCACATGCGTAAACTCAGGATCATCGTGGGAGGGTATATCGGTCTTTACCCGACGGGGGGAGTAACCTGGGACTATATTCAATATCCCTTAGGTTTAAAAAAACTCGGTCATGATGTTTATTATATCGAAGACACATTTCAATATTCGCGTTTCCAGTTACCGGGCCAGGACTGGTCGGACCCCTCCGTAAGCGTGGAATACCTGAAAAACAGTATGGAGAGGTTCGGACTGAAAGAACGCTGGGCCTATCGCGACGTGGCCACCGGCAAATGTTTTGGCCTTTCGGAATCCAAAGTAAAAGCGCTTTGCCGTACGGCTGATTTGTTCATCAATATATCCGCCTCCACCTTTCTTCGGGAAGAATACCTGTCTGTCCCCGTAAGGGTCTTTATTGATTCCGATCCGATGTTCACCCAAATCGAATACCAGCTTGAATCCCTTTCCGGATCAAACGATCCCTACAAAATGAAGTTCCTGCTCGACCACCATACCCACTTCTTCAGTTTTGGAGAAAATATTGGAAATGCAGATTGCCTGGTTCCCGATTGCGGCTTTACATGGATGCCGACACGGCAACCCGTTTGTCTTGAATACTGGGAACCTGACTTTATCCAGCGGGCAAACCCATTATTTACATCCGTGATGAACTGGTCGGTCAGGCCCGATTTGGTGTACGATAATCAGACATGGGGTCAGAAAAATTCAGAATTCAAGAAATACATGAATATTCCCGGACGATTACCCGGCATCAATTTTGAAATCATGATAACGGGTATTCCACCCGGGGAATCTGCCCGGGCAGGGCAACAGGGCTGGAAGATAGCTGACCCCCTGCTTACCATCAACGATGCCAATCGGTACAAAAACTATATTTATGCTTCCACCGCAGAATTTTCCGTGGCTAAAGAAACTTATATCAAATCCAACAGCGGGTGGTTCAGCGGCCGGTCCGCCTGTTACCTGGCCGCCGGGAAACCTGTTTTTACGCAGGATACAGCCTGGTCGCGTTACCTTCCCACCGGGAAAGGCCTTTTCGCTTTCTCCGACCCGGATAGCGCCGTTTCATCCGTGCTGACCGCTCTTCAGGACCTCCCCCAGCACGCCCGGGCGGCAAGGCAACTGGCCGAAGCATACTTTGACAGTGACAGGATCCTGGGCGATCTGATCGCTAAATTATAAATCCATGTTATCGCAACACCAAACAAGGAAGTCAATATACAGGCGGAAATCAACTGAAAAGGAGGCTATATCCGGTCAGTTGAAATACCCGGCCAATAAAATATTGGGCAGAACTTTTCAGCAGGCCCGTCCTTATTGGTGGCATTTAACGGGTATTTTCCTGATGTGCCTGCTGGCAACCCCCCTGGCCCTGCTAAAACCCTATGCGCTGAAAGTGCTGATCGATTCGGGATTCGGCGATAAACCGCTGCCGGGTTTTATCCGGTCTTTTTTCCCGCATCAAAATGTTTTTCCCTTTGGACAGGTAGTGCTTATCGCGGCGGGACTGGTTATCCTGATCGCGCTGATCGATAACCTGAATAATTTTTTTGAATGGATACTCGGCACTTATACCGGTGAAAAACTGGTGCTGGCTTTCCGTACAACCCTATTTAATCATATTCAGCGGATGTCGCTGGCCTACCACGACAGAAAGGGAAGCTCCGACTCGCTCTATCGAATCCAGTGGGACACCATGGCCATCCGCACGCTGCTGATCAGTAACCTGGCCCCGCTTGTTTCGTCAGTGATGACGCTGGCAGCGATGATCATCGTGATGTTCTTTATCCATTCCACCTTCGCATTGATCACCGTGGGTATCATCCCCCTGCTCTATATCCTGATCCGTTTTTCATCCAAACGACTGCGGAAAAACTGGTACCAGGTAAAGGAAGACGAAAGTCATGCGATAAATGTCATCCATGAAGTGCTGGGTTCGCTTCGCGTGGTTAAATCGTTTGGCCAGGAGGAAGGGGAAAGCGCACGCTTCCTGGACCGCGCCGGTAAAGCGGTAAAAGGCCAGATGAAACTGGCCAGGATGGGCGCCCTCTATTATTTTATAGTCGGGCTCGTTTTTGCCGCCGGTACGGCCCTGTTTATTTACCTGGGCGCGCATGATGTAAAAAGTGGAAAGATGACGCTGGGAGAACTAACCCTGGTCATCGCATACCTGGCGCAGATCTTCGGCCCCCTGCAAAGCATCAGCAAACAGGTAAACGATATCCAATCAAGCATTGCGAGCCTCGATCGGGTCTTTTCCGTTATTGACCAGGAAAACGAAGTCAGCGACGCGCCGGGAGCCCGTTCCATTCTATCGACGGAAGGCATGTTCGAATTTAATGATGTCGGTTTTGCATATGATAAGGAAAAGGAATTAAATGATATACTGATCCCACTCGAAT
>CAYNSL010000185.1:0-4696 GCA_964399755.1 uncultured Chitinophaga sp.
AACAAAAGCTGTAAGATTCAGGCAATGAATTGTGAACACCAAACTATCGGGTTTTGTCCATGGACTATGGACTATCGACTGTGGACTGCCGACTGTGGACTGCCGACTGTGGACTGCCGACTGTAGACTGCCGACTGTAGACTGCCTCACGCCGCCATCCCCGGAAACACCAACCTGATCGTTGTCTCCAGCCGGGTGGGATTTTCCATGGAAAGAACAAGACCCATCCTCCCCGCTTCCCGTTCAAGGGCGCCGATACGGTAGGAAAGGGCGTACCCGTTATAATTGTTGCGCTCGGTGATGGATAAAACGAGTTGTTTTTTCTCTTCCTGTACACTGATGCGGATATCTCCCTGGAAGGAATTGGCGATCACGGCGGAGAGGATATCGTTCAGCAAACTGATCAGTTGCACATGAATGGTTCGCAGGCAAACTCCCCTGCCCACTTCGTTCACTACCACGCTACGCCTGTTCGCCGCAACGGGCAGGGAGTTACCTACTAAACCATCAATCAACTGCTGAAGGGGGATCCGGGAGAAGCCCGGATGCACGGAGCCCGCTTTTAGTTGTTGTTTCAAAGGGATGGATTTTAACGGTACAGAAAAAATGGTTTCCCATAGGGAATTGGACATTGCATCAAATCTCCTGCAAGTAACGATTACCGTTACCTCTTTCCAATAGTAACAACACCTTTCCGGTGTAAAATTTTTACTACACCCACTTAAGTGCGTGGATCGTCCTGGATAGGTGTTTATACTGAGAGACAAAACCTATAGGGAAACGGGTGCGGATATAACCGGCAGACTATGTAAGCACCCCCCTTTTTCCTGCCGGGTTTAATTAAACAAATTAATCCCTTACGCCGGGCTGAAACCGGCTATTTCCCAAAACCTGCGTTTTTAAAATTCATTTTTTTGCCGTTTATCCACTCCATGATAAGTTCATACCACTTTTAAAGCCGGATAACCGACTAATCCCTGGCTGGTCTATTTTTGATACCCGTCCATAGCATACAGATTTCCGTTACTAAGTAAATGAAATATTCATATGCGATACCTATACTTGTTTCCATTGTTCCTTTCCCTGCAATGTATGGAAACCGCTTCCAGGCATTCTTTGATAAATCAACCTGATCGCATACTAAAAGTTTTGGAAGAACCAGGTGTAGAAAACGCATATCCCCGATTTTCTGCTGATGGTAATAAAATTTTATTCCAGTCTAATAAAGGAGGGAAATGGCAGATTTATACCATGAACAAGGACGGATCCGGGATTCAGGCTTTAACAAAAGATACATTCAATAATAATTTTATAGACTGGTCACCCGATAATAAAAAGATAGCTTTTGTATCAGACAGGAACGGCAATGAAGAAATATATACGATGAATACCGATGGGACCGGTTTATTACGGATCACCCACCACCCTGACAGGGATATACATCCTTATTTTTCCCCTGATGGTAAAAAAATCCTTTTCAACTCCACAAGAGACAATAACGGCATATTTGATATTTACCAGGTAGATGCAGACGGCAAAAACCTGAAACAGGTATTACATTCAACCGATGAAAAAACCTGTGCCCGGTTTTCACCTGACATGACAAAAATTGTCTACCTGAAAGGTGTTCTTTCAACGAAAAATGATGAAATATTTGTGATGAACAGCGATGGATCAGGCGATTCAAATATCACCCAATCGCAAATGCACGAAGGCTGGCCCATGTGGACGGCTGATGGAACTAAAATTATTTACGCGGCGGAAGATAGCAGCTTTCACCTCTTCATGATGAATGCAGATGGAACCCGTCAAACGCAAATCTCCTTTCAGCGCGCACCGGTAAGCTTTGCCCGGCCATATATTAATAAGGCAGGAACTGAAGTGGTATTTAACCGGCAGGGAGAATCCAAAGGCACGATCGGAATTTACATTTTAAAATTATAACCTCCCGGGATTTGCTGCATCGAAGCATCCCCTGCGAAGCCTATAATCGTTTACGGCATCCCAGTTAATGGGAGAGGCTGAAAATACAGCCTGAACAGATCCGGTTTTCCGCATAACTTAGTACAAACTGAAGGGCTTGTGTTCGACATGCAAAGCAAATCCATGACAACATTGAGGCAAACGGATAATTCCCTTTAACAGCAATAAAATGAAAGGCAACGGGATCCAATACAAATTCACCGCCGCCCCCTGGCAGTATGCAGGTCCCGCCGGCTGGCACTTTATTTCATTGCCGGTTGGATTGTCAAAAGAAATAAGGAAAGCGCTTAAATCAGAAGAAGAAGGCTGGGGAAGATTGAAAGTGACAGCGAAAATCGGCAACTCCGAATGGCAAACCGCCATCTGGTTTGATACAACAATGAACACCTACCTGCTGCCGCTCAAAGCGGAAATAAGGAAAAAGGAATGCCTGGCAATAGCCAAGGCTGTAAAAATTGTTTTGTGGATTTAAAAATGGTTAAAGACATCGGCGGTTTGCCGGATTAAATTCTAACTATTCCTGTTTATTCCCGATCCCTTCCGGTTGAAGGGTAGCGTGAAATAAATTAACAGGGAAACGGCCTCCCTGCAATGAATGTGAAAATCATTTTATTTCTAATTCCTCATAATAATTTTCGCTGCCCAATTCTTTACCAGATCAACATAACCGGGTGCGAATTCCTGCCAAAAAAGCAATGCGCCGGGTGAATGATCCCCTAATTTGATACCATGATTGGCGTTTTCAAAAACTTTTATCACCGTCCCCTTTTTCAATGCTTCTTTGGAAAGCGCAGCATTCCATTTCTGTACGGCAACCGGCGTATTGGTCTGCTGGTCCTTTTCACCAAACAGGAGTAAAAGAGGGAAATTAATTTCCCTGATGGACGGCAGGGGATCATAGTCGGCCACCCATCTCCAGTTTTCCCTGTTACTTTCAGCGGGCAGTACCTTTTCCAGGTTTACATATTGATACCAGGTTGAATTTTTAACCCGGCGAATTTCATCTTCCATTTCTTCTAGCCGCATTTTTGATCCCAGGTAATCAAAATATTTATCGATCAGGATATAGGCGGAATCAACCTGCTCCTGTTTCATCCCTTTCTCAAGAAGGATATTTCTATAACCAAACCGTTCAATTTCCCTGGGGGAATTGGCCCCTCCCGAACAGATAATCATAAAAGCTATTTCCCTGTTCGTTTTAAGACAATTGGGCGCTACCCAGCCCGACTGGCTGAAACCCCAGAAACCAATATTATCTTTATCCACGTAATCCAGTGTTTTTAAGTATTCCATGGCTTTGTTTGCATCCTTGCTCAGATCATCGAGTGAAGAAGAGATCCAGCTTCCGGTTGATTCACCGTTACCCCGTTTATCATAAAAAAGACAAACGATTCCCATTCCTGACAGGATATCCGCAAAGAATGGAGCCCATTCCCACCGGGTAGCATTGGATGAACCATGAAGAAAAATGACAGCAGGCATTTTCTTTTTCCGGTCGGGAATACTCAATGTTCCAGCCAGCTTTACGCTCCCGTTATAAAAACTGATATTCTCCAGCCGATAAGGCAATATTTCAGGGTTTACTTTACTTAAAATGCAATGAATTACTGATCCATGCCGGGATATGGTGGCCTGGATCTGCCCGGGTTTTTCCCGGTCAAGCCTGAGTTCAAAAAAACCATTTTCCAGCAGTAAGGATTCTTTCTCCGGGTTCCAGGAACTAAAGGCAAAGGGTTTACGGAAAATGCCGGTCTCCCGTATCGTCCAGGAAGACACCATTTTACCTTCCGTGCTACGGCTGATATTTACTTCCACTTCTCTTTGTTTCCCCTCATGTACACCGGGGCCTTTCCAGCAACCCATGAATTGAGCAAGTACTGAATCCGGGACAGGGGTTTTCCCGCCAGTAGCGTTCCCCTTATGCTGGGCACTATTATTCAGCGAAAAGAGGAGGACCAAAAACAGGAGGCAAATGGCTTTTCTCATTGTATACTGTGCTTTAGTTGTCGTACCTGCAATTTATACCCGCAACGATACCGCTCGTATATATTTTAGGTTTAGAAAACCTTTAGAATAAATAAATTGGCTGAAAATGCATCTTTATGGGCACCATGATCATTAACGGACAGTTTTTAGTCAACACGGAGAGAAATGAAATAAATGAAAAGAAGGTCGAACCCCGGTTGATGAAATTACTTAGCCTGTTGGTGGAGAATAAAGGGAAAGTGGTTTGTCGATCAACCATAACAGAACTGTTATGGGATGGTTATGGTGGCGCGGATGAGGGGCTGACCCAGTCAATCTCCTTCCTGCGAAAAGTTTTCCGGGATAAAGACCGGAAGATAATTGAAACAATTCCGAAGAACGGTTATGTTTTTAACGGCACAATTGAAAAGAAGATGACCGAACCACCTCTTCCCAAAATCCCGGCAGGAAAGAAAAGAATAAAGTCGAAACTTACAATGGCTGCCGCGGCTTGCATCTCCCTCACCATTCTTTTTGGATATATTTCAACTAAAAGTAAGGAAGCGGGACCCGAAGCTGTAAAAAACAGCAACAGGAATTTCAGCGGCCGGCACGATTCGCTTCACCATCTGAAACATGCAGCATGGATCAATAAAAAGAATAACAGATAGTAGCCAGCCGTTTACCCCATTGCGGATAGTAATAAATGCCTGCTTTTTCCGATGTAAATTCAGTTGAAAACAGTAAC
>CAYNSL010000186.1:0-4676 GCA_964399755.1 uncultured Chitinophaga sp.
GGGCAATTGGATAAATCCCGGGGCTATTCAAAGACGATTTGAAACAACGGGTGCGCCGAATAATTTTTGCCCGCCTGCTTTAAAGTGTCTATGATTATAATGTCCCAAACATTTAGCATTTAACATTTATCATTTAAAATTTATCGTTGCACTCTCCCGCTCCCATCTCCCTTCATCAGGTCTTTCACTTCAGCCAGCGTGGCGTGGTTCAGGTCGCCCGGAATCGTATGCTTGAGTGCGGAGGCGGCCACGCCAAACTCCGCCGCCTCGTTCATGGGCATTCCCGTTACCAGCCCGTAAATAAGTCCGCTCGCGAAACTGTCGCCGCTGCCCACCCGGTCGACGATGCGGACATTGTATTTCCGGGTATGATAAAATTCACGGCCGTCGTACACCAGCGCGCTCCAGCCATTGTCGCTGGCGCTGTAACTTTCGCGCAGGGAGGAAGCAATGAATTTAAAACCGAATTTGTCTTTCATCTGTTTGAACACATCCTTAAAGCCCTCGAGATTCAGTTCACCTTTGGTGACATCGGTATCCTTTGCTTTAAAACCCAGGGTAGTGTCGGCATCTTCTTCATTGCCGATACAGACATCCACGTACTGGCAGAGGCGGCTCATCACTTCCCTTGCTTTTTCCTTGCTCCAGAGTTTCTTCCGGTAGTTAAGGTCGATGCTCGTGGTGATGCCTTTGGCGCGGGCGGCTTTTAAGGCGGCTTCGGTGAGGGCCGCGGCTTTATCGCTGAGCGCGGGCGTGATACCCGTGGTATGGAACCAGGAAGCACCGTCGAGGATTTTATCAAAATCAAATTCCTTTACCTCCACATCGGCAATCGAGGCGCCGGCGCGGTCGTAAACCACCTGCGAAGCGCGCATCGAAGCGCCCGTTTCCAGGAAATAAATTCCCAGGCGGTCTCCGCCCCGCGCGATGAACTGCGTATCCACGCCGTAACGGCGCAGGTGATTGATGGCCGACTGCCCGATGGGGTTGTTGGGAACTTTGGTGACAAAGGTCCCGTTGAGCCCGTAATTGCATAGCGCGGCGGATACATTGGCTTCTCCGCCGCCATAGGTCACGTCGAAGCTATCGGCCTGTACAAATCTTTTGAAATCGGGAGTGGAAAGGCGAAGCATGATCTCGCCAAGGGTGACTACTTTTTTAGACATAATGAAAATATTTAATTGAATTTTTTTTATTGGAGCCTATCGATTTCGAAATTTCAAAATTTCAAAATTCCAAATTGATCCTATTTTTTCAATGAGATGATATTTCAAATGAGCTTATATCCTGCTATAGCAATGAATGTACCGGCGCCGGGTCCATATCCGTAAAAACCTGGTTTTCGCCTGCCATTCCCCAGATAAATCCATAATGGGATGTTCCGCATCCAAAATGCATCGACCAGGGCGGAGAGATCGCGGCTTCGTGGTTACCCATCACGAGGTGTCTTGTTTCCTGCGGCTGACCCATCATATGAAAGACGCGTTGACCTTCTGTAACGTCGAAATAAAAATATACTTCCATCCTGCGCGTATGCGTATGCGGGGGAACGGAATTCCAGACGCTCCCGTTTTCCAGTACCGTTAAACCCATCACCAGCTGGCAGCTTTTGATACCGTCAGGATGAATGTATTTATAGATCGTCCTTTTATTGGAACTGGCTGCATCACCCAAACTTACCGGCGATGCCTTCTCCTTTGTCATCGACCGGTTGGGGTATTTGTGATGCGCGGGGGCCGACAGCAGGTACAGGATGGCCGGTTCTTTTTTGCTGCGGCTCCTGAACTTCACTTCTCTCGTGCCTTTGCCGAGATAGAGACAGCCGAGTTTGTCAAGCGAAAATTCTTTTTTATCCGCGATCACCAGCGCCGGGCCACCCACGTTGATGACGCCGAGTTCCCTTCTCTCGAGAAAGTAACCGGCCCGCAGTTCGGGATGGTTGGGCAGTACCAGTGTTTTGCTGACTGGTTTCGCGCCACCGATGATCATGCGGTCGTAATGCGTGTAGACCAGCTGAATGGCATCCTCCTGCATCAGGTTCTGCACGAGAAAATTCTTCCGGAGCTGTTCCGTGTCCATTTGCTTTGTTTCCTGCGGGCTGTTTTGAAATCGTATTTCCATATTGTTATTTTATAGCTGAGCAGCGAACCGGACCCTGAACGGAGCGTCGCCCGTCCGAAGGTTTTTCCGGGCGGGCAACAAAGCTTCATCAGGGAACCGCAGCCGGCCCAATAAAAATTATAAAATGCCTTAAGAACTTTTCAAACTCCCGGCTCCCGAGTCCCGACTCCTAACTAACTATCTCCCCATCCATCCTCCATCCACCGTTAAAATCTCTCCCTGCACATAATTTGACGCATCAGAAGCAAGGTACACCACCGCACCCTTGAAATCTTCGGGATCTCCCCAGCGACCCGCGGGTATACGGCCGAGAATGGATTTACTTCTCTCCGGATCGTTGCGCAGGGCCTCGGTATTATCTGTGGCGATATAACCCGGCGCGATGCCGTTTACATTTATTCCTTTACCGGCCCATTCGTTGGCCAGCGCTTTGACAAGGCTCGCGACCGCGCCCTTGCTGGCGGCATAGCCCGGCACGAGGATCCCGCCCTGGAAGCTGAGCAGGGAACAGGTGAAAATTATTTTTCCTTTACCGCGCTGCAACATGTGTTTCCCGATCTCGCGGGCCATGATAAACTGCGCGTTGAGGTTGATACTGATCACGCGGTCCCAGTATTCGTCGCTGTGTTCCGCCGCGGGTGCGCGCAGGATGGTGCCGGCATTGTTGACCAGGATATCGATCCTCTCGTTTTCCTGCAATAATTTTTCCAGAAAGGCATAGATGCTTTTGCGGTCTGAAAAATCTGCCTGGTAGGCTTTGAAATTCCTGCCGAGCGCGGTTATTTCTTTTTCCACCGCGCTGCCGCCGGGTTCCAGCGTAGCCGACACCCCGATGATATCGGCGCCGGCTTCGGCCAGGCCGATCGCCATGCCCTTGCCGATGCCCTTGTTGCAACCCGTGACCAGCGCGGTTTTACCCGATAAGCTGAACTGCTGTAGAATGCCCATTAGCCGGTAATTTTTTGGGCGGCGGGAGCGGGCTCCAGCTGCCAGTTAAAATAATTTTTATTGTTGTAAAAACAGATGTCCTGCACCAGCTTCCCGATCCAGGCGATATCGTTGGGCAGTTCGCCATGCTCGATCTCGTCGCCCAGCAGGTCGCAGAGCAGGCGGCGGAAATATTCATGCCGCGGGTAGGAGAGGAAGCTCCGCGAATCGGTAAGCATGCCGATAAAGCGGCTGAGCAGTCCCATATTGCTGAGCGCGTTCAGCTGCCGCGTCATGCCATCTTTCTGATCGAGGAACCACCAGGCCGATCCCCACTGCACTTTACCCGCTACCGAACCGTCGTTGAAATTGCCGATCATTGTCGCCATGAGTTCATTGTCGGCCGGGTTTAGATTATATAATACCGTTTTCGCGAGTTTATTGTTGCTGTCGAGCTTGTCGAGGAATTTAGCCAGGGCCCTGCCCTGTGAAAAATCGCCGATGGAGTCCCAGCCCGTATCGGGACCAAGCGTCTGCATCATCCTTGAATTGTTATTGCGCAGCGCGCCGAGGTGGAATTGCTGCGCCCAGCCTTTTTCCCAGTCCCATTCGGCGAAATGGATGAGCATGGCCGATTTGAATTTGCGCTGTTCCGTTTCATTCAGTTGTTTGCCGCCATGGATCTTGTTGAAGATGCTGTCGATCTCCGAACCCGTGAAATCTTCGGCAAAGATCTCTTCGAGCCCGTGGTCTGAAACGCTGCAGCCCATCGCCGCGAAGAAATCGTGCCGGTTCTGCAGGGCATAGAGAAAATCGTCGAAGGAAGAGATCGCGATGCCGGTAACTGCTTCCAGTTTTTTAATATATGCGTTGAATCGGGGCGCGCTTCCCACCGCCATCGCGTTGTCGGGGCGAAAAGCGGGCAGGATGGGGATCTCAAAACCGTCGTCCTTTAATTTTTTATGGTGTTCCAGCGAATCCACGGGATCATCGGTGGTGCAAACCAGTTTTACATTCATCCGGCGCAGCAGGTTGCGCACCGAATAGGCCGGCGTCTGCAGTTTCGCCGAACATTCCTCGTATATTTTTTTCGCGGTATCCGGGTTCAGGATATCGTACACGTCGAAATAACGCTGCAGTTCGAGATGGGTCCAGTGGTACAGGGGGTTCCTGACGGTATAGGGCACCGTCTCCGCCCATTTCGCGAATTTTTCCCAGTCGCTTTTGCCGCCGGTGCAATAGTCTTCGGGCACGCCGTTGGTGCGCATGGCCCGCCATTTGTAATGATCGCCGTACAGCCATACCTGCGAGAGGTTTTCAAATTGCGTATCACCGGCGATCTGCTGCGGCGGGAGGTGGCAGTGGTAATCGATGACGGGCATGTCTTTCGCATACTCATGGTAGAGCCGCTGCGCTGTTTTTGTTTTCAGCAGGAAATTTTCGTCCAGGAATTTTTTCATAATTCAATTTTTATTGGCCCGGCTGCATTGCTGCTATGATCGCCGGTTGCGTCGCACACTTCAGGGTTCGGTAATGCTGTTCATCGTGTATTGGAATGTCTTTTATTTTTTCTTTTATCCCCCGGTTGCACCGGAGGTTACCGACCTGTTGCCCCTACGGGACATGTT
>CAYNSL010000187.1:0-3124 GCA_964399755.1 uncultured Chitinophaga sp.
TCATCACCAATGCCCGGCACTACCACGCGCTGAAGCAGGTGGAAAAATCGCTGGACGATATCAAAGCGGGGCTCGATAAAAAATTACCGGGCGACCTGCTCGCCCCCGATATCCGCCGTTGCATGCACTGGCTGGGCGAGATCACCGGCGAGATCAGCAACGAAGACATGCTGGATTATATTTTTTCGAAGTTCTGTATTGGGAAGTAACTACCCGCCTTCCGCCGAAAATCAGTACATTTAACGGAAACAAAAACCTGCCTGATGCTACGGCATGTAATCTCCATTTCCGGTATTTTTCTTTTTATCGCATGTACCACCGGCTGTTCCCGCCGCAAAGCCGCGCCGGCAGATCACCTGGGTGATATCCGTTTTGACGTAAGCGGTAAACCGGAAGCGCAGGCCGCGTTCAAAAAAGGACTGCTGCTGCTCCACAGTTTTGAATACGTAGACGCGGCGGAGCAGTTCCTGAATGCAAGAACAACCGACCCCGGTTTTGTGATGGCCTACTGGGGCGAAGCCATGACGAAAAATCACCCGCTCTGGCAGGAACAGGATTATGATAAGGGCAACGAAATCCTTTCAAAACTGGCCGCAACGGCGGAAGACCGCGTAAAGAAAGCAAAAACGGAACTGGAAAAGGATTTTATCGGGGGGGTTAATATATTATTTGGTCAAGGCAATAAGGCGGAAAGGGATAGCAGCTACGCGGTGTACATGGAATCCCTGTATAAAAAATATCCCGGTAATGATGAAGTAGCTGCATTTTACAGCCTCTCACTGGACGGATGGGGCACCACGGATACGGATAAAAAGATCCTGGAAAAAGCGGCGGCCGTCGCCCTGGAAGTGCTGGGCCGGAATCCGCGTCACCCCGGCGCCCTGCATTACCTGATCCATGCCTACGACGATCCCGCTTACGCGGCCAAAGCGCTGCAGGCAGCCGACAAATACGCGCAGGTGGCTCCGGATGCGGGGCACGCGCTGCACATGCCCACACACACCTATCTCGCGCTGGGATTGTGGGATAAAGTAATCAGCAGCAATATTGTTTCCTGGGCGGCGGAAAAAGCCAGGAAAAAAAGGAAAAACCTGGATAATGATGCCCTGGGTTATCACGCCTACCACTGGCTGCTCTACGGGTACCTGCAGGAAAATAATTTTACGACGGCCCGGAACATGCTGGACAGCATGAAGACTTACTGTACTGAATTACCCAGCCCCAAAGCCCGGTCGCACATGATCTTTTTCAAAACCACCTATATCGCCGAAACAAATGATTTCAGCAATGAGATCATGAACATGGATGTTCCGGTGAAAGATCTGAATATTACTGTCCGGGCCCGGAATGCATTTATAAACGGAATGAAGGCATACCGGGATAAGGATGCAGGCGCGCTGGATAATATACTACTGCAAATGACGGCCGAACGGCTGGCTGACGAATCCAAAGCATCTGACAAAGGCCTTCGGGTTTGCGGCAACATCAACCGGTCCTTGGCCAGTAAAACCGACCTGGAAGCTGCGGAAGTAATGGAACTCGAGCTGAAAGCGATGCGGGCCTGGATGAACAAAGACACGGCAGCCACGGACAAATTATTCAAAGAGGCCACCGCCCTGCAAACAATCTGCGGGTATTCTTACGGACCTCCCGATATTGTAAAGCCCTCTTATGAAATGTATGGCGAATGGCTGCTTGACATAAACCGGCCTGCGGAAGCCGTCGCCGAGTTCGACCGTGCATTGAATATGTATCCCAACCGGAGTTTGTCGGTAAGAGGAAAAGCAACAGCCCGGCAGCGATCGGGTAACCGGGGATTGGCATCCTTATAAATGACCAGCCCGGTAACAGGGAAATGCATTTTTCATTGGCTGTATTCAGTCAGGAGACCTGCCGGTTCGTGATGCGTGAGATAATTATTCCGGAACCTGCCCGTTAATTTTTCTCCCCCTTTTTATTAATCGTAAAACTGCTGCCTTCGAGCATCACCTGCGCCCGGCCGCGGTTGAAGTCGCGGATGACATTGTCGTACCGGAAGGGAATGACTTCCTTCCCGGTATTATCGATGAATCCCCATTTCTTGTTTTTACGGACGGCCGCGAGTCCATCGGAAAAATCATTCCCGATCTCGTAGCTGAGGGGAATGACCAGCTTCCCCGTTTTGTCGATATAACCGCATTGCTGGTTCTGGTAAACGGCCGCGTACCCTTCGGAGAAGTTTTTCGCTTCGTTGTAGATAAAGGGGATTGCTTCCCTTCCCGTGCTGTCGATATAACCCCAGTTGCTCAGAAAGGGAGCATTGGTTTTGACGCCGTCATATTTCACCGCGGCAAATCCCCCGCGAAACAGCCCCGCGTAATCATATTTCAGGGGGATTACTTCCTTCCCGGTGGAGTCGATAAAACCATATTTTTTATTCAGCCTGACGCCGGAGAGGATCGCGTCGCGGGACCAGCTGTAAAAATCATGGGCGTCATCATATTTCAGCGGAACCACTTCTTCTCCTTTCCGGTTGATGAACCCGGCCTTATTGTGAGCTTTTACCAGCAGCAGGCCACGCCCTTCGGACCCAATCCGCTCGTAATTCAGGGGCATCTCCTTACCGGTTTTGTTTACCACGTAATATTTTTCTTCTTTTTGTACAATGGCAATGCCATCATATAAACTTAAAACGCGGTCATATACAATCCGGGTCACTTCCTTCCCCGTCCGGTCAATAAATCCATTTTTTTCCCCGATACCCACCCAGGCAAGGTCGCCGTAAAACGCGCTCGCATAATTGTATTTCAGCGGAGTGATTTTCTTTCCTGTTTTGTCCAGGTAACCCCACTTATTGTTCTGCATAACGACAAAAAAACCATCCCCTATACCGAGTTCTTCATAAATCAGCGGGATGAAGGGTTTACCTGTTTTATTGATGACGCCAACGCGAAAATCGGTGTTTTCAACCTCGGCGAAACCGCCGGAAAAAGGATGGACCGACCGGTACAGGGGAGCGGTTATTTCCTTTCCGTTCTTCTCGTCGGCAAACCCGGCTTTTCCGTTTTTGTAAATAATATAAACGCCTTCGGTAGGGGCGGCGGAAACGCTGTCGTATTTCGCTTTCCAGTCGGCCTGCGCAAAG
>CAYNSL010000187.1:3224-4432 GCA_964399755.1 uncultured Chitinophaga sp.
ATCAGCACTGGCGCATCCAGCCGGAACTGCTTTATTCCGGTGAAGGCGTTCATTATGTGCCCGACGAAACGGAACGGACGATCCTCCTGCATTATGTGCAGCTGCCGGTACTCGTGCAGTTTTTCCCCGGGAAAAATTTTTACATCGAATCAGGCCCCCAGTTCGGCGTTCTTGCCGGCGCCTGCAATAAAGACCGCGGAAACGATAAGGTAAATGTGAAACGCAGTTATGGCAATACCGCTGTTGCCTGGAATGCGGGGATCGGCTATGCATCCCGGCACTTACTTGGAATCGACCTGCGCTATTCGATGGGACTGAGCGACCTTACGCTTGATGACGGCAAAGCCGTGCATAGCCGCGTATGGCAACTGGGTCTTTCCCTGCGGTTAAAATAAAAAGTATAAAATAACATTCCCGCTGAAGATAAGTTCAGCGGGAATGCGGGAAAGCATTCTGGTTAGTAAAACGCAATGCTTTTCTCTCAGAACCCTTTGGTTTCAGAGGTCAGGATATTCTTTGCCACCAGGTCTTTGGCGATCATCTGGCCGTATTCGTGACCTAGATTTTCGGCAGATACCGGGTCGAAGGAGCGGCTTTGCGCGGAATACAACAGTGTATTTGTTGCCAGGTCATATAAATTGCTTTCCCAGAAATAACGTGTATTATCCACGTAATAACCGGGCGAATAGACCCTCGTGTACATGGTCTGGTAATATCCCCAGAAACGGCGCTGATATACCACGTAGGGGGAATAATAAACCTGCCCCGGTACATAATACCTTTCCTGGGTTTTATCCAGCAATACGATGGTCAGCACGGCATCTACGCCGGAACCCTGCAGTTTGCTGATCGCCTGTTCTTCGGTCAGTCCTTCAAAAGCCTTGGGATTGAATTCCTCGCAGGAGCAAACGGCATTCAGGCCCTTGTCACGCAGATCGGCTGCCATATGTTGTTCCATCTGTTCCCGGACGCTGCGGTCCACTTCCCGCACCAGTCCCAGTACTACGATCTTATTGAATTTCCTGGGTTGCACATTATTCGCTTTCCAGGAACTGGTGATATAGGAGCTGGGCCCGCAGGACCAGAATCCGAATACCAGGGACAGCGCTGCTATACTTAAAAGACGTTTCATAAAATCTGTTTTAGTTGATTGTTCTCCTTTCAAAGTTCCGTGCAATAAAATGGCGTTACTACGATAGCTGTCAGGA
>CAYNSL010000188.1:0-4399 GCA_964399755.1 uncultured Chitinophaga sp.
CGATCACCGACATGGAATAGTCGATGTAGGCGGTCTTCATCTGCTCTTCGATGTTGACGGGAATAATGCGGTCGCGGTCGTTCGTTTCCAGGGGCCCTGTATGCTCTTCCATCGCGTTTTTCTCGTGGGGGTTTGATGAGTTTTTGTACCCTGAAAAGTCCGGAAAAAAGTGTCTTTTTCAGGGTCTGCAAATCTACCTTTTACAGGCTGGAAAACCTGATAAAAAAGGCTGTTTTTTGGGCTATTTTTTCCACCCCTGTGGATGATTCCGGCCCCGTAGATTACCTGCTGTTTTTACGCCTGTTTTCTGGCTTTTTAACCCTAATTTTCGGGTTCTATTAACAACGGCTGTACATGAAGACGATCCTCTTATTCGGAGCGGGCCGCTCGGCCACGGTTTTGATCGATTACCTGCTCGAAAACGCCATTACGGAGAACTGGAAGATCGTGGTGGCCGACGCCAACCCGGAACTGGCCCGGTCCAAAGTCGGTCATTCCACGCGGGCTACGGCCGTTTCCTTTGATATCAGCCGGGATGAGGACAGAGGGAACCAGGTCCGGCACGCGGATCTCGTGATCTCCATGCTCCCCCCCGCCCTGCATATCCTCGTGGCCACGGATTGCGTCAGGTATCATAAACACCTGCTCACCGCGTCGTATGTGGACGATGCCATCCGGGCACTGCAGCCCGCCATTGAAAAGGCGAAGCTTTTATTCCTCTGCGAAATGGGACTCGATCCCGGGATCGACCATATGAGCGCGATGCAGCTGATCGAATCGATCCGGGCAAAAGGCGGCAGGATCACCTCCTTCCGTTCGCATTGCGGGGGACTGGTAGCGCCGGAAAGCGACGACAACCCCTGGCATTACAAGATCAGCTGGAACGCCCGCAATATCGTGCTCGCCGGAAAAGCGGGTGCGCATTACCGTGAGTATGGCGCCGAAAAAAGGGTGCCCTACGAAGAACTGTTCTCCCCCGACCGCCTCGTGGAAGTGCCCGGGCTCGGCACCTGGAGCTGGTATCCCAACCGCGACTCGCTCAGCTATACATCCCTCTACGGTTTGAACGGTACGGAAACCTTTATCCGCACCACGCTGCGGCATCCTGATTTCATGTACGGCTGGAAAAACCTGATCGACCTGAAACTGACGGACGAAGTTCCGCAATATGAAACCGGCGGGAAATCGCTCCAGGACCTATTCAAGGAACATATGGATAAAAACGGTTTCGGGGAATGGCTGAACCAGAAACTATCCGAACGGTTTGCCGAAACAAAGGGCATGCTCGAAAACCTGATGAAACTGGTGGAAGCAGAAAACGAAGCGGACCAGGAAGGCGAGGAATTACCCGCTTCCTTTATGGCGGCCGACGACAAGGGCAACCTGCAGGAAGTGGAGATCGATGACGTGAAGAACAGGGCCGCCGCTTTTCTGGCGGAAAAAATGCACCAGGCCAACCTCACGCTGAAGCAGCTTTTTTTTCTCGGGCTCGACGATAAAGACACCAAGGTGAATAAAGGGCTTTGCAGCCCGGCCGACCTCCTGCAGTTCGCCATGGAGAAAAAGCTCAGCCTGCGCCCCTACGATAAAGACATGATCGTGATGCTGCACGAGATCGGGTATGCTAACGGCAAAGAACATACGGAAACAAGGAGCGCCCTGATTGTAAAGGGGGAAAACAGTTTACGCACGGCGATGGCCAAGACCGTGGGACTGCCGCTCGGCATCGCGGCCAAATTGATCCTGAACGGGAAAATAAAACTCACCGGTTTGCATATCCCCACCGCCCGTGAAATTTACGAACCGGTGCTGAAGGAACTGGAGCAGCATGATATCCGGTTTCATGAATCCGTTAACCCGGGATAAGCAGCCTGATCAATTCCCCCACCCCTTCCGTGGCCGGTTTTTCAATCCGCGTCAGGTTTTCACGGTTGCTGATATAGGGGATCTTTTTATCAATGATATACACGGGAACGCCGGGTTGCACATAATTTACCAGTCCCGCGGCCGGGTACACCACAAGCGATGTGCCCACCACGGCGAAAATATCGGCGCCGTATACGACCGGGATGGCTTCTTCTATTTTCGGCACGGGCTCTTCAAACCAAACGATATGCGGGCGGAACTGCGCCCCGTCTTCCGCACAATCGCCTAATTGAATGTCCCCGCGTATCTCCCGCACCAGCCCCGGATCCCTTTCACTGCGCATCTTGAATATTTCCCCGTGCAGGTGCAGGATATTCGTGGAACCGCCCCGCTCGTGCAGGTCGTCGATATTTTGCGTGATTATCGTGACGTCGAAATATTTTTCCAGTTCGGCCAGCCCGTAGTGCGCGGCATTGGGTTGCGCCTCCGCCACATTCTTACGGCGCATATTGTAAAAATCGAGCACCCGTTGCCTGTTCTTAAACCAGGCGCGGGGCGTGGCCACTTCGGTAACATCATATCCTTCCCAGAGCCCGTCGCTGTCGCGGAATGTTTTCAGCCCGCTTTCCGCGCTGATCCCCGCGCCGGTAAGCACCACCAGTTTCTTTTTGTTCATAGCCAAAATTAAACATCGGATGCCGTTGAGCAAAAGGAAACCGGGCGACACGAATAATATCACGCAGGGCCCGCCGGGAACGCGGAGCAAACCAGCAGATTGATAGCCTGCGGCATCAAATACAATTTTTTCGTAAAGGAAAACTGCTCAATAGAATGATATTGCCTCGAAGACAAAACAAGCACTTAAAAAAACATTTTTGTCTTCGCGGCATTTGATAATATTCGTATCTGAAATGATCGCTGATCGGATCTGCCATTTCGGTCAGGCTGCTTTTACTTTCTGTGTTTTTGTTCTCCTGTAAATGATCACAAGGATAAACAGGAGGACGAACAGGGGCCATATCGACACCAGCCCGACGAATAGGTCAACGATCCATCCCCAGCCCTGTTTGAAAGCGCTGGTTATTTTAGCCCCGATGCCGGGGTTGTCTGTATTTTTCGCCGAGGCATTCAGCACCTGGTAATAGGTCAGGTTGATGGTGCTGTAAGCCGCGGCATGCGAGAGGTAATCAATCCTGCCCGCAGCAGCTTCGATCTCTTCCTGGATATCGTTGATCTCGGATTGCACGTTCAGGATCTCTTCCATGTTCCGGGCCTGCTTTAGCAGGTCGAGGTAACGCAGCCGCACCTGCTTTTTGGCTTCGAGCCTCGATTTGGTGTCCACGTATTCGCCGGTGACATCCTGCGAGGAAATTTTCTTTTCGTTCAGTTTATCACCGTCACCGTTCAGTTCTGCGAGGGCGTTATCAAACTGGTCGACCGGCACTTTGATCACCACCGCGTTTTCGATCTTATAATCCGATTCGGTCTGGTCTTCCTGCGCGATATACCCGCCAAGGCCCCGCAGTTTTTCCCGGAGCCGGTTGTAATATATTTTATAGTCTTTCACTTCCAGGTTAAGCGTGGCGGTCTTGACGATCTTTTTGTCCCAGTCCTCCTGTTTTTTTTCGGGATTGCCCGCGGGTTTTTTCTGCTGATCCGGTTCCCCGCCCGGCGATTGCTGGGTCGTATCGGCGATTATATCCGCCGCGGCATTTTCGTTCTTATCTATTTTTTCCTCCGAATTGAACCGGCCTGCGTCCTTGTTCAGTGAATTGATCTCACTGAGTTTGGCCTTGCTGTCACAGGCCGACTGGATGAAACAGGTCATTAAAACAGCGATCCATATTTTCATGGCTGATGATTTTGCTGGTAATGGAGATGCGGAAGCGTTCCCTTTTGCATAAGAAAGTCCCGCCGAAACGGGACTTTCCATGCTTCATCACTTCGGCCTGGTGAAGAGCGTTGCCGTACTGTCGGCCGATAACAACTGCATGCTGTCGCGCGTCAGCATGACCACGGTGAACAGCATACCGGATGAATCGGCGGGATCAGCGCCGCTGATCTGAAACAGCGGGGGCAATACCAGTTCGCGCTCGCCTTTCCAGGCATAGGACGAAGTGTCGGCCCCGGCAGCATCGTTAAGAGACCGATAGAGTTTCCCGTCTTTCCTGAAATCATAACTGATCCCGGTTTTCAGGGAATCACCGGGAAGCATGGCTTCGGTTTTCCATGTCCCGATGATCCATTCATGATTGATCTTTTCAACGGATACCTGGTTTTTTTTCTTGCGGAGCAGGAAGAAAGCGCCCGCCCCGGCCGCTACAATGAGCAGCCCGATGAATAGTTTGTTCATGGCTATACTTTTTATGTAAACAATAGGAGGACCAGGAATTAATTCCCGCTGTGCTGGAAAAGTAACCCGGGGGAATTGTTAAAGAGGTTCATGGTTCATGGTTCATAGTTCATGGTGGTCAACATTGCGGCAGAGGGGAGCATTTAATTCCTGACAAACAGCTGTAAAATATTTCGAGAG
>CAYNSL010000189.1:0-4321 GCA_964399755.1 uncultured Chitinophaga sp.
CCTATCTAAATATGCATATCAAAATATATTTCAACTACAAACCCCTCTTCCTCTGCGACAACGTAGACGAAACCCTCCTGCCCTATGTACACCACGACGACGCGGTATTCATCGATGAGCTGAATTCACATACGGTGAATTCCATGATCCACGAAATGCAGCTCGAAAAAGTGCACGCGGGGGTTTTCTATCACCCCGACCTGGAAGCGCTGAAAAAAGCTTTTTATAAGAAATTCACGCTCGTCATGGCCGGGGGCGGACTGGTGCAAAACGAAAAAAAAGAGATCCTGCTGATCTTCCGGCGCGGGAAATGGGACCTGCCCAAAGGCAAGCTCGACAAGGGCGAAAAACTGGAGGATTGCGCGTTGCGGGAAGTGGAAGAAGAAACCGGTTTGAAAAACGTAAAGCTGGGCGCGCCCCTGATGGTCACCTATCATACCTACCACGAAGGCGCACGCTTTATTCTCAAAGAATCGCACTGGTTTAAAATGAAGGTAAGCGGGGAACAGCAACTGGTGCCACAAACCACGGAAGACATCCATGAAATAAAATGGGTGAAACCCGGCGAGTTGGCAGCCTATATGAAGAACAGCTTTCCTTCCGTTACCGATGTGCTCGAAAAAATGAGGGGATGATTTTGGAATTTTGGAATTTCGAAATTCCTCCAACGAAGTAAAAATCCTAACCCGTGATTACTTTCCTTAGCATAACAGCCACCGTCATCCTACTCACGCAAACCAGTCGTTCCTTCTCATCATAAATTTTTATATCCCAGACCTGGGTTGAATTTCCCAGGTGCAGGGGCCTGGCCACGCCCGTTACATAGCCTTCCTTTACGCTCCGCAGATGATTGGCATTGATCTCGAGCCCCACGCAATAGTATTTCGAATGATCCACCACCATGGCCGCGCCCACGCTGGCGATCGTTTCCGCCAGCACGCAGGATGCGCCGCCATGTAACAGGCCGTAAGGCTGATTGGTGCGATGATCTACCGGCATCCTTGCCTTCAGGTAATCTTCGCCCACTTCGGTCCATTCGATGCCGAGATGATCGGTCATGGTGCCTTTGCCAAGCGGGTGCAGCATGGCAGGGGATAAGTCCTTGTGAAACCAGATGGGCATAAATTATTTCGATAAGGATTTGAAAACGACTTCCGGCAGGAAATGGGAAGCATCGCCCCCGTTACGGATGATATCGCGCACAATGGTGGAGGCGACGGAAGTATATTTGGGTTCGCCCGTGAGAAAGATCGTTTCAATATTCCTGTCAAGCGTGCGGTTGGCATCGGCGATGGTTTTTTCATATTCAAAATCGCTCACATAGCGGATCCCGCGGAGAATGAACTGCGCCCCGATCTCGCGGCAGAAATCAACCGTCAACCCTTCATATACGGCGCCTTCCACCCTTTCCTCATCCTTGTAAATTTCCCGGATCCATTCCAGGCGTTTTTCGGGAGAAAACATAGGCGCTTTGGAGGCATTGGGCCCGATCCCCACCACGATCTTGTCGAACAGGGGCAGGGCCCGGTTGATGATATCTACATGACCCAGCGTAACAGGGTCGAAAGTGCCGGGGAAAAGACAGATGCGGGACATGTTGGAGATAAAAGTTGATTAGATAAAAGATAAAAGTTAAAAGATAAAAGTTGGCGAAGATTCCGTTATTCGCACTGCGTATTGTTTACTGCCGACTGTTTACTGTAGACTGTAGACTGTTGACTGTTGACTGCAGACTGCCTACTGTCTCCCCGCCAGCAAATACAACACCGCCATCCGCACCGCCACGCCGTTCTCCACCTGTTGCAAGATAATGGATTGTTTACTGTCGGCCACATCGCTGTCCAGTTCCACGCCGCGGTTGATCGGCCCCGGGTGCATGATGACGATCTCGCGGTGCAGGCTGTCGAGCAGGCTGCGGTTGATGCCGTAGGCGATACTATATTCCCGCAGCGAGGAAAAGAGTACCTGGTTCTGTCTTTCCAGCTGTATCCGCAGCACATTGGCCACATCGCACCATTCCAGCGTTTCGCGCAGGTTGTAATTCACCTGTACGCCGAGCGCTTCCGAAATATATTTGGGGATCAGGGTCGGCGGTCCGCAAACAGTAACCTCGGCGCCCATTTTTGTCAGCAGGTACATATTGCTCTGCGCCACCCGGCTGTGCATGATATCGCCGATGATGGCCACTTTCCTGCCCCGGAGCTCGCCCGTTCTTTCCCGGATGGAAAACGCATCGAGCAGGGCCTGGGTGGGGTGTTCGTTGATCCCGTCGCCCGCATTGATGATGGCCGCGGGGATATGCTGCGCGAGAAAATGCGGGGCCCCGCTGGCGCTGTGACGCATGACCACCATGTCCACTTTCATCGACAAAATATTTTTTACCGTATCCAGCAGGGTTTCGCCTTTGGCGGCCGAAGAGGTGGAAGCGGCAAAATTGATGGTGTCGGCGCTCAGTCTTTTTTCCGCCAGTTCGAATGAAAAACGGGTGCGGGTTGAATTTTCGTAAAACAGGTTGACGATCGTCACGTCGCGCAGGGATGGCACTTTTTTAACGGGTCGCTGCAGGACTTCCTTGAATTGTTCGGCGGTGGAAAGAATTAATGAAATATCGTCGGGGGTGAGGTCTTTAATGCCCAGCAGGTGTCGTGTGGATAATTGCATTAAAAGGCGAAATTAAAGTAAATTATTGAGTAATCAGCAGCACCTGTTTTTTCCCGTTTTCGTCCTTTACCAGTTTGATCTTGTCTGTTTTTTTCGTTTGCACCGCCATGCCCGCATAATCCGCCTGGATGGGAAATTGACGGTGTTCTTTGCGGTCAACCAGTACGCAGAGTTCCACCTTGGCGGGCCTTCCGTAATCCAGCAGCACATCCAGCGCGGCCTTGATGGTCCGGCCCGTGAATAATACGTCATCGATCAGGATCACCGTCCGGTTTTCGATGGCGAATGGGAGGTTCATCCGGTCGGGTGCGAGGATCTCTTTACGGATATCATCGCGGTAAAATGTAATGTCGAGCTGGCCATAAGGAATCGTTTGCGCAGGATAGCGTTTGCCCAGTCCGGCCACGATCTCATCCGCCACCGCCACCCCACCCTGCTGGATGCCTACAAAGACCAGTTCCTCCATCGATGGATGGGAGGCGCTGATTTGCTGCACCAGTTGCTGGATGATACCCGATAATTGCGCGGAGGATAATACGACCTGCATGACCTTGATTTATCGAATAAGTTACCGTATGCTGTTCAGATCCGGAACGCTAAATTATCTTTCGAAGGACGGATCATGAAATTTATTTTCCGCCGGCAACCTTCCGCCCGCAGAATCGCTCTTGTTATTCCTGCCGAATGGCAGTAACTTTAAAGTATGTCGCGAAAAGCCCGTTACGATACCGGCCGGTTACTGATCGCGGTTACCCTGTTTTTTGCAGGCGGCGTCGCTTTTTCACAAAATCCAAAGGGCATCACCACCACATCTACCGCCCCTGCTTCTCCTGTGTCGGGAAAAACAAGGGCCCTTGTCGTGGGAATCTCCAACTATGAGTATATCGATAAACTGCAATACGCCGACCGCGATGCCGAGATCTTTGCCGAATACCTGGGCAACAGTCATTTCTGGGGCGTAGACAAAGATGATATTACCCTGCTGGTAAACGAAAAGGCCCGGAACGGGGATATCATTGCGCAACTGGCGCGGCTGGCGCAAATAGCGCAACCCGGGGATAACCTGGTATTTTATTTTTCCGGGCACGGCGATGTGGAAACCATCACCCAGTTCAACAATGGCTACCTGCTGGCTTACGACACCTACAGCAATAATTATATCGCGGGAGCGCTCCCGGTGAGTTTCCTGAAAGAATTATTTGTAACCCTGCTGAACAAGCAGATCAAAGTGATCATGATCACCGACGCCTGCAAATCGGGCAAACTGGCCGGTGGGCTGAAAGGCGCGGAATACGTGGCTTCTTCGATCGCCCATGTCTGGAACAACGAGATCAAGATCCTGAGTACCCAGCCCGGCAAGCTTTCCTATGAAGACGCGAAATGGGGAAAGGGCCGCGGCGTTTTCTCTTATTACCTGGTGAAGGGATTAAATGGCGAGGCCGATGCCAACAAGGACTCGGTGATCACCCTGGTGGAACTGGATAATTATGTCGGGAGCAATGTGGCCCGGGAAACCGGCAACGAGCAGCAACCGATCATCGAAGGGCCCAATAAATATTCGACCGTGATTGTGAACCTGGGCACGGTGAAAGCGTCCGTTCCCCCTGCCAAATTACCCGGAAATAGTTTCCGGCCGGGCCGTACCCGGTATTTCATACCG
>CAYNSL010000190.1:0-4278 GCA_964399755.1 uncultured Chitinophaga sp.
GTTAGTTTTGGTTGCGACCCCTGTTTCTACAGGGGTTTATTTTTTTATATACCTCAGGCCCAGGATCACACCCGCCAGCGCGCCCACCCCGTCTGCAATAATATCCCCAATATCGAAGGAACGGTTAGGTATGCAGTTTTTCTGAACGAATTCCATACCGGTACCATAAGCCAGCCCGGCCAATCCCACGAAGATGTAAGCGGGCATCCTGTTTTTTTTATGCGGAAAATTCAATTGAAGGACCCGGCACCAGCAAAATACCCAGACGGCGAAGAGCCCGATATGCACCCATTTATCAAACCAGATTTTACTCAGCCAGTCTTCTTTCGGAAATGCGGAGCCGGGCAGGGTGAGCAGGATCGCGGTAAGCGCCCACCAGCCGATCGCCGCGGAAAGGAACAAAACGTTTTTTTTCAAGCCAGTTCTTTTGGCAATAATAAGCCCAATTTTTTTATCGAATCAGCAGCCAGGGGCCGGGATAAAAACGGCATCATCTTTTTTGTAAAAAGAAAGGGACCCCGGAAGGGGCCCCTGTTTAACCAACTATAGAACCAAAACTCCTATTGCCACGTTACCGCAATAGAGTTACGTAATCTTGAAAATTCCGGATTGAACAAGGGAAAGAATGGATCAGAGTTTACCCATCACATAAAGTTTTTCCATGGTAGGCCTGGGGCTGCCCCCTTTGTTCTCCAGGGTGATCGCGAAGGCTTCGGCGCCCTGGGTGTTTTTGGCCTGTATCAGCAGTTTCTCTTTTTTGATATCAAAGACGCCGAGATCAACAGGCTGTCCGTTGAGCAGGGCCCAGAGCTGGTATTGTTTATCGCTGGCGGGAACGGGCAGGTTATTTACCAGCAGGTAGACATCATGCGTGGTGGTGTCCCAGAAAACGGTGGCAAAGGAAGCGGGGGAGATCGGCATACCCTTCATCGATGCCATTTTTACATTGGGGTTTTGTCGCAGCACGCGGACATCATTATTCATATCGTCCAGTTTTGCCACGGCCTCTTCATACCTGTTTTGCAAACCCCGGTTCTTCCTGTATAATGTGATATTCCAGTAAAGGCTGCCGGCCAGTAATACCAGGCAGGCGGCCGCGGCGTATTTCAGCCAGCCGGGGGATCCCGGTTTTTTACCCGGCGCTATTTCAATGGGGATGATCTTCCCGGTTTCCTTTGTTTGTCGCAGGATTTTTTCTTTCAGTTCCGCGGGCGGCGGCAGGGCATGTTCAAAAGCCTGTTGCTCCAGCGCGGTCTCAAAAGCCGTACGTGCTGTTGCCAATTCAGGATATTGCGCGCACAACTGCTCAAACTCGCGTTGTTCTTCGGCGGAAGCGAGCCCGAGCACATAGCGCTCAATGATACCGGATGATATGTATTCCTGAATGTTCACTTTTATTGTATCATGGTTCTTAAAGCCGTCAATGCGCTCCGGATGCGGGTCTTTACCGTACCCAGGGGTATATTAAGGATTTTCGCAATTTCTTCATGCGTGAAGCCCTGGAAATAGGAAAGGTCGAGCAAAACACGCCATTCTTCTTTTAATTTCCCGAGGATCTTCCGCAGACCTACATCGGCAGCGGCCGGGCCGGTAACGGGTCCGTTCCATTCCTGTTGTTCATCGATGGACCGCGTATTCCTTGCATTCCGGTTGCTTTTCGACCTGAGTTCGTCGATCGCCGCATTGCGGGCGATATTCAGCATCCAGGTAAATAAACGGCCTTTGGCTGGATCATAGGTCCCGATTTTTTTCCAGATGTTCACGAATACATTTTGCAGCACATCAGCGGCATTGCCGGGGTCGGTAACGATGGCATTGACTATACCGAACAGCGCCCCGGAATAATGATCATACAGATAGCCGAAAGCTTTTTCATCCTGCTGCTGCAATAAAGCGACCAGCTCCTGTTCGCCATATGTCGTTTTGGAGTTCAAATAGTTGGTAAAGACGCACTATTTAAAAAAAAATAAATGCATCCGGAGAATTTACGGAAATAAGACTGATCGGGATTTAGCCGGTGATCGCTTCATAGGCCGCGGCATCCATGAGGCTGCTCACATCGGCCGGGTTGCTGACTTTCATTTTGATCATCCATCCGGCGCCATAGGGGTCGTTGTTCACCGATTCGGGTGCGCCGCTAAGGGCGGGGTTGAGTTCGGTGATCGTGCCACCCACCGGGAGGAAAAGATCTGATACGGTTTTGACCGCTTCCACGGTTCCGAATACGGCGCCGGCCTCCAGCGTTTGCCCAACCGTTTCCACTTCCACATAGACGATATCTCCCAGTTCACGCTGCGCAAAATCGGTGATGCCGATCGTGGCTATTTCGCCTTCAAGCTTAATCCATTCGTGGTCCTTGGTGTAGCGGAGATTTGCGGGGAAATTCATCTTCAATGGTTTTGGCTGCAAACCTACGGGGAAAACACCGATTAACAAATTGACCGGCGAGCGGGGCCCTTTCATTTTCACCGGCGATTTCGTGCCGTTCATGCAAGGTTTTGCGCCTTTTGTCGGGAAACGCTTTTACATTTCTGTGACACGGGGGTATCTTTGCCCCACCTTATCAAAAAAGTATTGAATATGAGAAAGTTAGTTTCATTTTTTGCAGGAATTGTGCTGATGGGCACTGTTGCCCGGTCGCAACAAATCACCGGTTATGTAAAAGACCAGCAGGGCAAGGGGCTTGAAAAATCCACCGTTTCCCTCCTGAATGCAAAAGATTCTTCCGTGATAAAACTGGCGGCCACCGGCGCCAACGGACGATATGCCATTTCGGCTCCGCGGTCGGGCCGTTTTCTCGTGAGCGCTTCTTATGTGGGTTTCATGCCTGCTTATTCGCAGGTCTTTGAAGTGTCGGGCGGGGGTGAAGTTGCCGTTCCCGACCTGTCCATTTCCAAGGTTTCGGGCAACCTGAAAGAAGTGACCGTAACGGCCAAAAAACCCCTGGTGGAAGTGCGGGCCGACAAAACCATTTTAAATGTGGAAGGCACCATCAATGCCGTGGGCAATGACGCCCTTGAATTGCTGCGCAAGAGCCCGGGTGTTATGATCGACAAGGATGATAATATCAGCCTGGCGGGTAAAAACGGCGTGCAGATCTACATCGATGGCAAACCCTCGCCGCTTTCCGGCTCTGATCTCTCCAATTTCCTGAAGAGCATGCAGTCGGCCCAGATCGAAGCGATCGAGATCATCACCAACCCTTCGGCCAAATACGAAGCCGCCGGGAACGCGGGGATCATCAACATCAAGTTGAAGAAGAACAAATCATTTGGCACCAACGGATCGGTGAGCGCCGGATACGTGCAGGGCGTTTATGCCAAATACAATACGGGACTGAACCTGAATTACCGGAACAAGAAAGTGAACCTTTTCGGTAATTACAATTATAACTATGGCAATAACCAGATGCGGATGAACATGCACAAAGAGCAGTTCGATACCCTCTTTGAACAAAGCAATAAAATGAAGTTCCTGAATAATACGCACAGCTTCAAGGGCGGGATGGACTATTTCATCAATGCGAAAAGCACCCTGGGCGCCGTCATCAGTGGAAATATCGCCAACAACGAATTCAACACCGCGGGCCCGATGTATTTTACCTATATGCCCACGGGTCAGCTGGTGCGAATCCTGAAAGCCACGAATAATAACGAAATGGATCGGAACAATGTAAATACCAACCTGAATTACCGCTATGCGCTCCCCAGCGGCAAAGAATTGAATATCGACGCCGATTACGGTTTTTTCAGGATCCGTTCCAACCAGTACCAGCCTAATTATTATTACCTGGGCGACGGGATCACGGAAACCAGCCGGGTTATTTACAATATGCTTTCGCCTACCGATATCGACCTGTTTTCCTTTAAAACGGATTATGAGCAGAACTACAAGGGCGGCAAGCTGGGTATCGGGGGCAAGATCGGAATCGTGAATACGGATAACGATTTCAAACGCTACAATGTATACAGCACCGGGAAAGTGCTGGATACCCTTAAGAGCAACCGGTTCCAGTACAAGGAAAATATCAATGCCCTGTACGTGAATTATAACAAACAGCTTAAAAAAGGCGTCATGCTGCAGTTCGGGCTCCGGGCGGAGAACACCCATTCCCGCGGCACCTCGAACGGTTTCCAGCAGGTGAACGGGAATTACAGCGTGTACGATTCCACCTTTAAAAGGGATTATACCGACTTCTTCCCGAGCGCGGCGGTCACGTTTAACAAAAACCCGATGAACCAGCTAACGGTATCGTATAGCCGAAGAATTGACCGGCCG
>CAYNSL010000191.1:0-4243 GCA_964399755.1 uncultured Chitinophaga sp.
ACGGGGCCCCGTTATCACTAACCGGCTGTTAAATGATCAGTTCGGATTCTTTTGATGCTCTTTCATGGCGAATTGCATATCCTTATGGATGGAAAGTATGAGCAGGCAGGTACCGGTGCAGAATACGGGGCTGGTGATGCAGTGATGCCCGTTCCAGCTGCCGTCGTTATTCTGGATATTAACCAGTTTGCCCGACATCATATCATACCATTTTTTCCAGTCGCCGCCGCCCTGCATCAGCATGCTTTCACCTGTCATCAGGTAGCTCATGAATTCCTCTCCCCCGTTGTTGCCGAAACCCGACATCACGTCTTCGCGGAGGGCCTGTTGCTGCGAGGCCTGGTTGATGGAATAGGCGGTCACCAGTTCTTTCGCTTCGATGGTCGTCGCGCCGGCCGCTTTGAGATTTTCTTCCGTCACTTTATCGTCTTTGATTTTTCCTTCCTGTTTCGCTTTTTCCACCAGGTCTTTGGCCCTTCTCGATTCCCTGGCGCTGGCGCGGGTAGTGCTGGATAAACCATAGAGCATCACGCCCGCGGCCTTGTCGGTTACGGCCGTATTGGTTTTGATATCGAAATTCTTGTTCTGGTAATCCCGGCTTCTTTTGATCACGTCCTCATCCACCTTCCTTCCCACTTCACCCGCGCTTTCGAGGGCATTGTTGGCAAGGGCAGATTGAAGCACGGGAGCCCAGCCGCCGTCGCGCCAGGAACCATCGGTATCCTGTCCCTTCTGGATCCGGGCCACGCATTTATCGAGCGCCTTTTCAATTCTTTTTTTCAGCGACGCGTCGCCGATATCATAGCGCAGCATATTGGTGAAGAACTGCGCCGTGAGGATCACATCGATATTCCTTCCCAGTTTGATCTGCGGCTGTGTATTGGTGAGCGTGGTGAGGTAGGGCTGGTTATCGGGACATTCTTCCACCGTCTTCAGTAAAAAGTCGACCGCTTTTTTCAGGTTTTTTGAATAATCTCCCTTCTGCAGGGTATTATCGGTTCGCAAGAGTGACATGGCGACCAGCGAGGTGGTGGCAGGATCGCTTTTCACGGCGTGCGGATCCATGACCGATTGGCTGTAATGATTACCGGCGCCCCATCCCCCGTCGTCGCCCTGGGCCTTGTCCATCCATATCAATCCCTTTTTGATCGAAGCCTCCACTTTCTCCGGTGTCTTGAACGTACTGATCAGCCGGTTGTCCTGTGAAGTGTCGAGCCCGAGTATCGTTTTCATGATACAGACGTGGCTGTAGTCGGGATTGTTACAGGACTCGATCCCTTTTTTGTTTTCGTTTCTGTGCAGTGATGCGGAGGCCAGCAATCCGGCGACGGCCAGCGCGGATGCTGAGAGCAGCACCTGGCGTTTTTGAAAAAAATTCATGGCTTTTGTTTTTAGGTTAAAAAAAGAATTGTCGCCGGAAAGTGAAATGAGAAGCTATGAGCTGTGAGCTTTGAGCTGCGAGCCTGTTTATTTTGACCCCGAGTCATCATCCTTTTCTTCGGTTGATTTTGAACCCGGTTTAGTTTTGACCAAAAGTTGCGCGCTTTCCACGAGCCTTAGGAATTCGGAGCGGTAGCCTTCCTCGTCGCTGCCTTTTGCTTTGCGGGCCAGTGACAGCACATTTTCAAATGAAGCGGCTGATTTATATTCGGAATCGCGGAGCAGCATTCCGAATTCGGCCACGGCCGCGGCAAAACGGAAATTATCCGATGTGGCGGCGATGGCGGTGCGGTCGTCCCTGACCGGGTGTTCAATCAGCCTGCTCACATCGCCGTCGGGGGCTTTGTAGCGGAATTTCACCGTCATCAGTTCATCGCTATAGGATGATTTGCTGAAGGGCGTGATTTTCGACTGGTATTTCAGCGAATCCACTTTTTGCAGGAATTTACTGTTCACACCCACGGGGATAATCTCGTAGATGGCCGTAACGGTATGCCCGCTGCCCATTTCACCCGCGTCTTTCTTATCGTCGTTAAAATCTTCTTTTGCCAGCATGCGGTTTTCATAACCGATCAGCCGGTAGCCCTGCACTTTGGCGGGGTTGAATTCGATCTGCAGCTTCACGTCTTTGGCGATCGTGAACAGTGTGCCGCCGAATTCATTCACCAGCACTTTCTTCGCTTCGCTGATCTGGTCGATATACGCGTGGTTGCCGTTTCCCTTATCGGCCAGTTTCTGCATCTTGGCATCCTGGTAGTTGCCGGTACCGAAACCAAGCACGGTGAGGAATACACCGCTTTTTCTTTCTTCTTCGATCAGCCGTTCCATGGCGTCATCGCTGCTTTCGCCTACGTTAAAGTCGCCGTCGGTGCAAAGGATCACACGGTTATTCCCGTTTTTTACGAAATGCTCCTTCGCCGTTTTATAAGCGAGACGGATACCGGCTCCGCCCGCGGTGGATCCGCCGGCTTCGAGCTGGTCGATGGCTTCCCTGATCTTTGTTTTTTCGCTGCCGTTGGTGGGGGGCAACACCAGTCCCGCCGCGCCGGCATATACCACGATCGAGATCATATCGTCCTGGCGGAGCTGATCCACCAGCATCTTCATCGACGCTTTCACGAGGGGGAGTTTATTGGCGTCCCACATAGAACCCGATACATCGATCAGGAAAGTAAGATTCGAGGGAGGTAAATTATCGGTAGGAATCTTTTTGCCCTGCAGGCCGATCAGTACCAGCTTATGGTCTTTGTTCCAGGGCGCGTCAGAAATTTCCGTCGTGACGGAGAAAGGCTGGTCGCCAGCGGGCTGGGGGTATTTGTAGGTAAAATAGTTCACCATTTCCTCGATACGCACGGCGCCCGCCGGGGGCAATTGCCCGTTGTTCAGGAAACGGCGGATATTGCTGTAGGAAGCCGCATCCACGTCGATCGAAAAGGTGGAAAGGGGATTATCGGTGGCTTTCAGGAAGCGGTTCTCCACGATTTTATCATATCCTTCGCGGTTGTAATCAATATCATTTTCCTCGCCTGTATTTTGATAATATTTTTCATCATAAACCGGTTTATAACCGGTACTGATGGGCGCATTACCATAATAGCCCTTGCCGGCAGCATCCTTGCGAAGCCCCCTCCCGATCACGACAACTTCGGTCGTTTTTACGGTGGCGGCGTTCAGGGAAACAGCGATACTCAGCTCGCCGTTAATCTTCACTTCTTTGGTATCATAACCGACAGAGGACAATATCAGGGTCCCGGTGGAACGGGGCATGACGAGGGTAAAGGTGCCATCCGTGCGGGTACTGGTGCCCGAGCTGGTTCCTTTTACATGTATGGATACATTGGCGAGGGGTGCGCCCTTGGCATCGGTGACCGTACCGGTTAAGGTATGCGAGTGAAGGGGGCGGAATGCCAGCACAAATAAAAAGAGCGGGGCGAGCAGGATTAATATGCGTTTCATAAAATAAGTTTCATACCCTGATGCGGGTATTTCGGGAATTGCATAAAGCAGATGGGAAAAAAATTGGTTGCTGGTACCGGGTTGCTGGTTACTGGTTGCTGGTTGCTGGTTGCTGCAAAACATACCAGGTTTTCCTTAATGCAGGATTGGAAAGACAGAGGTTTCGATGCTGCGCATCAAAAGGGCTTACAGGTATATGAGTTTCCGGGAATAAGAAACGACCTGCGAATCACGCGCACCACTCGCTACTCGCCACTAGCCACTAGCGACTCGCCACTCGCCATTCCAATAATTCACAAAATTTTATCCATTTTTCTAAACAGACTATACTCCGCCTGGCGTCCCAACATATTCAATTGTACATGGCTGAGCAGCGATAGGCAGCCGAACTGTGCGACGCAAGGGACGATGATAGCAGCACCGGCGCTGGCAACATCAACATTTATTTGCTAATTTTACCCGTTGGCATTTATCCGCAACATATCCCACACCTCACTGGCCGATCAGGAACTTGTAGCGCGCTATAAGGAATCGGGCGATATGTCCGTACTGGGCGAATTGTACCAGCGGTACATGGACCTCGTGTATGGCGTTTGCCTGAAATATTTCAAGGAACCCGAGACCGCGAAGGACAGCGTGATGCAGATCTTCGAAGAACTGGTATCCAAGCTGAAAAAACATGAGGTGGAGAATTTCCGGGGCTGGCTGCACCAGGTAGCCAAAAACTATTGCCTGATGCAGTTGCGAACCCCCAAAAACATGAAAACGGTTGAGTTCAAATCCGAACTTATGCAATCGGAAGAAACCGTGCATCTGAATGGTGTGCTGGAAAAAGAGGAGAATTTCA
>CAYNSL010000192.1:0-4211 GCA_964399755.1 uncultured Chitinophaga sp.
GCATGAACGACGATTTCTATTTCAACGAACTGGTGAACAAGGCCGTGCTGCTGAAACTGCAGCACAAGAAAACCGTGCGGCAGTTCTATCCCAACCCGGTGAAGTTTTCCGAAAAGGAACTGAAGATCCTGAAACTGATCGCCGAGGATAAAACCACCGAAGAAATTTCCAAGGAGATTTTCCTCAGCCCGCGCACCATCGAAACTATCCGGCAGAACATGAAACAGAAAGTGGGGGCCAAGACCATCGCGGGACTGGTGATGTACGGGATGCGGAATAAACTGCTGGAATAAAAATCAGCAAGGACCTGCAGAAACAAAAATGGGAAATATCAACGATACTTTTTTCGAGGGTTATTACAAGATCATCTGGAAGGCGTTCATCCCCGAACAACTGACCGTAAAGGAAATCGATTTCCTGGTTCCTTATTTCGGACTGGAACCGGGAACAAACGTACTCGACCTGATGTGCGGATATGGAAGACACGCGCTCGCGCTGGGGAGAATGGGTATAAACGTGACCGCGGTCGACAACCTGCCCGAATACCTCGGTGAGATCAGGGAGGCGGCGAAAGCGGAAGGACTCCCGGTAAAGACGGTTACGGCCAATATCCCCGATTTTGACCCCGCGGAAACTTTTGACCTGGTGATCTGCATGGGCAACAGCCTGCAGTTTTTCTCACCGGATGAAATGCGCACGGTATTATCCATCATTTATAAGGCCCTGAAGCCCGGGGGTCATTTACTGATCAATTCATGGTCCATCGCAGAAATTGCCGTCCGTAATTTCAAGGAGAAAACCGAAAGCCGGGTTGGCGATTTTGATTTTATCGTTGAATCGGCCTGGAAATTCTTTCCGTCACGGATGGAAGTGAAAAGCACGATCATCGCGCCGGGTGGAGACACGGAAGAAAAAAACAGTGTGGATTATATCTATTCGCTGAATGAAATGGAGTCGATGTTCGGCGAAGCCGGCCTGTTGATGAAGGAGGTCTACAGCATTCCCGGCAAAAAGAAATTTACGGTAGGGGAGCCCCGCGCTTATATCATCGCCGGGAAGAAATAAAACGTATTTTTAAGTTCAAGTCATTTATTATTCATGCTGCCAATGAAAAAGGCTGTTTGTTACCTGTTGTTATGCCTGATGGGTTTCCGCGCATCCGCGCAAACCTGGGCCGAAAACGTGGCGCCCATTTTCTATTCTAAATGCTTGTCCTGTCACCGCCCGGGTGGTATCGCCCCCTTTTCACTGATCGGTTATCCCGACGCGTTCAGTTACCGCTTTTCCATCAGCAGTAATGTGGCAGCCAGGCAGATGCCGCCCTGGCCGCCGGCCGACAACTATGTACATTTCAGCGACGCCCGCGTTCTGACGCAGGCGGAGATCAATACCATTGTGAACTGGGTAACAAACGGCGCGCCGTCGGGCAATATCGCCAACGCGCCGCCCGTGCCGCCGCCGCCCGGTAATAACCTGGGAACACCGGATATAAGCCTGCGCATGCCCGACTATACCAGTACGGCTTCTTCCGGTGATATATACCAGTGTTTCGTGCTGCCGCTCAGGCTGACAGCAGAAAAATTTATTTCGGCGCTGGAAGTGATACCGGGCAACAGCGCGATCGTGCACCATGTGCTGGTATACCAGGATACTACGGCGGGTCATGCCGCGCAGCAACTGGACAATGCCAGCCCGGGACCGGGTTATACCAGTTTTGGAGGAATCGGGGTGAACAGTGCCGTGCTGCTGCAGGGATGGGTGCCGGGTTCGACGACAAAAAAAATGCCGGTCATATTCGGTCAGAAAATTTATCCCAATTCGGATATCGTGATCCAGGTGCATTACCCGGCCGGGAGCGCGGGGCAGCCGGACAGTACAAAAGTGAGGCTATATTATAATAACAATGCCGCGGCCCGGGATGTACGGATGGAGCCCATCCTTTATCATCTTCCACCCAGCCTGGTGAACGGGCCGCTGAGCATACCGGCCAATACCTTCCGCAGTTTTGAAGAGCGGTTTACCCTTCCCGTTATATACAAGGCCACGGTGCTTTCGGTGGCGCCGCATATGCACCTGGTCGGGGAGTCGATAAAAAGTTATGCCAACAAGCCGAACGGCGACACCATCCGTTTCATCGATATTCCGCACTGGGATTTCCACTGGCAGGGGCAATATTATTTTCAGCGGCCCGTGATCGTCGATGGGGGCAGCACCCTGCGCGCTTTCGCCACCTATAATAATACCGCTTCCAACCCGCATAACCCCAACAGCCCCCCGCAAACCGTAAACCTGGGTGAAGCCACCACCGATGAGATGATGCTGGTGTATTTCGCTTTTACCTCTTACCAGGCGGGAGATGAAAATATCATCATCGACAGTACGCTGCTGACCACGCCGGTCACCGATCCCCTGGTCAGGGCCGGGAACCTGCAGGTCTTTCCCAATCCTTCGGGAAACCAGTTTTATTTCTATCACCCCGAGCCGAACCGGAAAGGACAACTATCTGTTTGGGATATGGGAGGCCGGAAAGTATACGAGGCCGTGCTCCGCGGGGAAACGGTTGTTAATTTATCTGCACGCTCCTGGGCCGCCGGTGTATACCGGTTGTACCTGCAAACCGGGGGCAAACTCTATACAGGATCGCTGGTCGTGCAGCGAAAATGATCCGCGCCTATCCGGGTAAGGGCAAATAAAAACCCCGGCGTTATGAGGACCGGGGCTTAACGTTACTGTTATGAAAGAAAAAGATGTTTTGAATTTTTCAGGACGGGTTTAGCGTTGGGAATGGTTTGGTTTTTCTCAGCCGGTATTGGATTTTTAAAACGGGGTTTCGGTTATTTTTAATTTCTATTCAAAAAAAGAGAAAGTTGACCGACCCGGGAAGTGTCTCCCCGTGAAAACGGGGTTGATCTTTCAAAGGATTTGGAATAAAAAACTTTCTGGACGGTTATGGACATTGGATGAGTATGTAAAGACAGTTCAGCCATGTCAATCAACTTTCTGAAACAAAAGTAACGGCCGCTGTATATGTTAACAATAGCACAACTGCCCTATTTGACCTTTACGGAATTTACGGTGCAGCGCGTAGATCTCCCAGCAGACCCCGCGTAAGTATGCGTAGCATTACCGGTAGCCCGGTACTTTCTGCAAAATCGAAATCAAGTACTTCTACTATGGTATATGTAGCAGGAATTTTTCAACTTGCAAGCTGAATAATTACTGATTCCAAATTTTAATTTAATAATCCAATTATGAAAAATCCCGAAACCAACACCGTAATTAAAGTAGCGATCGCCGACGATCATACGATCTTCCGCACGGGTATCAAAACGGCTCTCCAGGCCCGCAAAGACATCCAGATGGTAGCCGAAGCGGAAAACGGTATGCAACTGCTGAACCTCCTGCGCCACATCCAGCCCGACGTGATATTACTGGATATCCAGATGCCGATCATGGACGGTATCACCGCGCTGCCGGAGATCAAAAAACTTTACCCCAATGTAAAAGTGATCATGCTCTCCTTCCTGAACGATCATTCCGTGATTTCCAAAATGATGGAAATCGGGGCCAATTCCTATATTACCAAGGAATCCGGCGCGGAAATGATCTACGAAGCGATCAAGGGCGTGTTTGAACACGACTTTTATTTCAACGATCTTACCAACAAGGCCCTGCTGAGCGGTCTGCGCACCAAGCGTACCTCGGAGTCCTCGATCCCGCAGGATGTACAGCTCACGGAAAAAGAAATTACGATCCTGAAACTGATGTGTGAAGAGAAAAGCACCAAGGAGATCGCCGATATGGTGGACCTGAGCCCCCGCACGGTGGAAGCCATCCGCGACAAACTCAAAACCAAGACCGGTACCAAGTCGATGGCCGGGCTGGTGATGTACGCGGTGAAGGCCGGCCTGGTGGAGCACCACGCCTGAACTACTTTCCATTAATGGAAGCCATTCTGCCCCGCGCAGAGTGGCTTTTTTATTTTACCTTGACCGCATGAACCAGGTCTGCGTCAATGGAAAATTTTTTTCCGCGGAGGAGCCGGTCATCATGGCCGCCAACCGCAGTTACCGCTATGGATATGGCTTGTTCGAAACGATGAAAGTCAGGGATGAGCGCATTTTGCTTTTTCCCCTGCATGCGGAACGGCTGATATCGGGACTGGCATTCCTGAAGATTCCCCGGCCGGCATTTTTTACTCCCGAAAAACT
>CAYNSL010000193.1:0-4190 GCA_964399755.1 uncultured Chitinophaga sp.
CTGGTTGCTGGTTAGAACCCTAAAGTTCGGTAAGTTATTAAGGGTTGAGGAAGGTTTGCTGATGCCGTTTGCCGATTGCTTATTGCCAATTAATATTCGTATGCGCCAGTTGAACTAATTATTCCTCACTATGAAGCCGGCCCCCGCAACGCGTTCGGGCAGGCATGAACTATGAACCCTCACTTCAGCATCGCTTTAAACCGCCTGATAAAATATTCATCCTTCAGTTCCGCCTGGAGCGAAGGGAAATTTTCGGGGTCTGCCACATAATCATACGCAGTATCAAAAAATTTATACTTGCCCTCATCGTTCAGGAACAGGGCGCCCAGGTTTTTTACCTGCTGCGTGGTAAAACATTTCGTTTTAAAATATTTCCGCGCCTCGCTGATCATATTATCATCCCCTTCCTCAGCCGCCATTTTTTTACGCAGGCTGAAGAAATCACTTTCTGCAGCAATAACGGGGCATTTCTTAGGCGCTTCCGGTTGTACCGTCACCGTATCTTTTATGACGGTTTTTTCCACGACGGTCTTTTCCTGCTCAGGTTTCACCGGTTGTTCGGTCACTGTTTTTACCGTATCGGCCGGCGCTATCTCCAGGAATTTCTTTTCTTCTTTCGGTTCCGTTTTCACGATGTCGACCACGGGTCTGGGATTGGGGATCAGCAACCGGATCGTATCCACCATACCCCCGCCATTGTCGTCGGTAAATACCAGGCCGAATCCTTCCGTAGTAGAGCTTTCCGAACGGCGCGTCACCACCGATAGTTTATATTCATCGGGCGCGGTTTCTTTTTGCTCCCCATCGCGTATCGTGACCGCTTCATTCTTCACTTCCTTGTTTTCCACGAGACCGGCCGGTTTCACCGCCACGGTATCGGGTTTGCCCGTTTCCTTATTTTCATTCAGCGCTGCCACGATAACGGTATCTTTTATGCCGGGTTTCTTCACAACGGGATCATTCACCGTTTTTATTTCTTCCGTTTTGATAGCCGGCTCCGTTTTCTGCGTTTCAGTTTTCTTTTCCTCCTTTACCGGCTGCACCGTCTTGTCTTTTAACGAGGGATCATCGGCCGCTTTGGAAAGCATGTCGGTAAAAGCCGACACTTCCTTATTACCCGTTTTGGCGACGGTATCCGTTTTCATGACACCCGATGCGGAATATTGTACCGATAGCGTTTGCAGGTCATACAGCCCCCATCCCTTCTCTCCAAAGTTTTTCAGCAGGTACCCATGGTCTTTTTTACCCACGGTCACCGAAAACCCCAGTTCAGGGCCTTTGTCCTGCGGGAAACCGATGGTAAAGGAATAACTGCTGTCATGCAGTTTGGAGAGGATGAGGTACCCGCTGGCCGAAGAACTGTATACCTTTTCCTGCATTTTAAGGTAAAAAGGCTGCCGGGGTTCCGACTGGATATATATAAAATAGACTTTCTGGGAAAACGCCGTCAGTTGCAGTGTAACCAGGACAAGGCCGAGCAGGAGTTTTTTCATTATACCGGTATTGGGTGGTCCGGCAAATTTAATTTAAATAACCGGACCCGCCCCGGCCCGTATTCAACAACTTGTTAAATAGTGTAACCTTCCATCCCAAAAGCCCGTCATGTACCATACCGCTGCTCTACATTTGCGACACTAAATCTTCAATATGAAACGTTCGTTCCTGCTCCTGTTTACCCTTTTTTCGGTATTCACGGTTTTTGCACAACCCCAGCGCGATACTTCCTGGAAGAAAACATACCGGGAAACCGCTACCCGCATCAACGACCTGGTGCATACCCGGCTGGAAGTTAAACCCGATTTCAGCAAATCATGGTTATACGGCAAGGCCTGGATCACCCTGCGCCCCCATTTTTATGCCACCGATTCGCTGACCCTCGATGCCAAGGGCATGGAGATTAAAAAAATCGCCATCCTGAAAGGCAGCCAGCAGGTGCCGCTGAAATACAGCTACGACGACTGGAACCTGCGGATCCGGCTTGACAGGACCTATAAATCCAATGAATCCTACACCATCTTTATCGATTATACCGCCAAACCCGATGAATTCGAAGAAAAATATGCCAAGGGCGATTTCCTCGGCATCAAGGGCATGTATTTCATCAACCCCCGGGGCGAGGATAAAGATAAACCCACCCAGATCTGGACCCAGGGCGAAACTGAATCCAACTCGGCCTGGTTTCCCACGATTGATAAAACCAACCAGAAGACCACGCAGGAACTGACCGTTACAGTGGATAATAAATATGTGACTTTGTCGAACGGCAAACTGGTGTCGCAAAAGAAAAACACGGACGGCACCCGTTCGGATTACTGGAAAATGGACCTGCCCCATGCTCCTTACCTGTTCTTCCTCGGTGTCGGGGATTATGCCATCGTGAAAGACAGCTGGCGCGGCAAGGAAGTGAATTATTACGTAGAACCTGAATATGCTTCCGTCGCCAAAAAGATATTCGGCAACACACCCGAGATGATGAGTTTTTATTCAAAGATCACCGGCGTCGATTTTCCCTGGGTGAAATATTCGCAGATCACCGGGCGCGACTATGTGGCCGGTGCAATGGAAAACACCACCGCCACCATTCACCAGGAAAGCGCCCAGCAGGACGCCCGCCAGCTGGTGGACGGCAATAACTGGGAGAGCACCATCGCGCATGAGTTGTTTCACCAGTGGTTCGGCGACTATGTAACCACCGAAAGCTGGAGCAACCTGACGGTGAATGAATCATTCGCCAATTACAGCGAAACCCTCTGGGATGAATATAAATACGGTAAGGATGCGGGCGACAACCAGAACTACCAGGACATGCAGGGCTACCTGCAGAGCGGGAGCGATAAAAAAGACCTGGTGCGATTCTACTACGCCGACAAGGAAGATATGTTCGACGCGGTGAGCTATAATAAAGGCGGCCGCATCCTGCACATGCTGCGGAATTTCGTGGGCGACAGCGCCTTTTTCAAATCGCTGAACAATTACCTGACCACTAACAAATTCAAATCGGCCGAAGCACACCAGCTGCGGCTGGCATTTGAAGAAGTGACGGGCCGCGACCTGAACTGGTATTTCAACCAATGGTATTTCGGGAGCGGTCACCCCAACGTTACCATTGACTATATCTACGACGACGCCGCGGGAAAAGTAAAGGTCATCATCAAACAAACGCAGGCCTCGGGCAAGATCTTCCAGCTGCCGATGGCTATTGATATCTATAATGGCGCTCAGAAAACCCGTTACCAGGTCTGGGCCCGGAATGCCGCCGATACTTTTGAATTCAATTATGCCAAACATCCCGACCTCGTGAACGTGGATGCCGACAAGATCCTGCTCTGGAACAAGAAGGATAATAAAACACTGGACAATTTCATTCACCAGTATAGCTATGCCGGCAATTTTGTGGACCGGCTGGAAGCGATTGAATTCGCGGGTAAAAACATCGAAGACCCAAAGGCCGCCGCGCTGATCCTTTCCGCGCTGAAAGATAAATACCAGGGCCTGCGTAATCTTGCCATCAGCAAACTGGTTAAAAAGAACAGCGACCTAATGTCGAAAGCCGAACCTATACTGGCAGACCTGGCCAAAAATGATAAATACAGCCTGGTGAGGGCTGCCGCGCTGATGAAGCTGGGTGAATATGAAAAAGCCGAATACACCGAGCTTTTCAAAAAAGCCGTTTACGATTCTTCCTATTCCGTAGCCGGTAACGCGCTTTCTGCATTGCTCAAAGTGGCCCCCGAAGCCGGATCGGCGATCGTGAAGCAATTATCCCAAAAAACATACAAGGGCGCCCTGCAAAGCGTGGTGATGAATGAAGTGCTGAAATCGGGCGACGAAACCATGGCGGACAAGATCATCGGTGATTTCGCGAAAATGCCGATCAGCCAGACGAAGTTCGAAGCCCTGAACGGGATCAAGACTTATTTATCCGCGATAAAAAATCCCGGCAAGATCAAATGGGGCGTGGACGAGATCGTCAAATTCCGTGAAGCCATCCCCGAATCCTTCCGGAACCAGACCAACCCGTTTATCAATGGCATCATCCTGAAAGGACTGCTGGCCGATAAACAGAAAAAAGCGAAGGAGAATGCGGGCGATGCCGTTTTGCAGGAAGTGGTGGATTATATTAAGTCGAAATTGCCGGAGGAGGATAAAAAAGGATTTTAAAGTAGAATGCTAAATGTTAAATGCTAAAT
>CAYNSL010000194.1:0-4084 GCA_964399755.1 uncultured Chitinophaga sp.
GGCAAATAGTGGTTGGTTTCATTCGGACAATTTTCGATAAGCGTTTGAATAAGACGAGCTTTCAGACGTACGGACCTTCTGTAAAATTACTCTTTAGACCATTAAAAACATAGGGTTGGGTAGAAAAAGAGTAACGATTGAAAACGAATTCTTTAGAAAAATATTGCACGGGCCCTTCCTTAATCAGTTTTGGGCTTACTTTTGTGCAAATCATGGGTTTAGACATGCAATTAATCGAAGAATTAAGGTGGCGCGGCATGATCCGGGATATCATGCCCGGAACGGAGGAGCAATTGAAAAAAGAAATGACCAGCGCCTATATCGGTTTCGATCCCACGGCCGACAGTTTGCATATCGGGAGCCTGGTGCCGATCCTGATACTGGTGCACCTGCAAAAGGCAGGGCATAAACCCATCGCCCTGGTGGGTGGCGCCACCGGTATGGTGGGCGATCCCAGCGGAAAAAGCGAGGAAAGGAATTTACTGAGTGAAGAAACATTGCGGCATAACGAGGAGGGCGTCAAAAAACAACTGATGCAGTTCCTCGATTTCAATCCCGCCCTGCCCAATGCCGCAGAGATGGTGAATAATTACGATTGGTTCAGGGACATGAGTTTCCTGCAGTTTATCCGCGATGTGGGCAAGCATATTACCGTAAACTACATGATGGCCAAGGACAGTGTAAAAAAAAGAATCGAAGGCGAGAGCGGGATGAGTTTTACAGAATTCACCTACCAGCTGGTGCAGGGTTATGATTTTTACTGGTTGTATAAAAACAAGAACTGCAAGTTGCAGATGGGCGGCAGCGACCAGTGGGGAAATATCGTTACCGGCACGGAACTGATCCGCCGTAAAGATGGCGGCGAAGTCTTTGCCTTTACCTGCCCGCTAATCACCAAAGCCGATGGCGGAAAATTCGGCAAGACGGAAGCGGGAAATGTATGGCTCGATCCGAACCGTACCAGCCCCTACCAGTTTTACCAGTTCTGGCTTAATGCCAGCGACGAAGACGCGGAGAAATGGATCAGCATATTCACATTCCTCAGCCGCGATGCCATCCAGATGCTGATCCATGAACACAAGGCAGATCCTTCCGCGAGGGTCCTGCAGAAAACCCTGGCGCAGGAAGTGACGGTTTTTGTACACGGAAAGGATGAATATGAAAAAGCCGTGCAGACCACCCGGAAATTATTCGACAACCAGCAGGCGCCCGCTGAAAGCCTGAGCGTGGAAGACCTGGAGGAAATGGAAGGTATCGTGAAATCATCCTATGCGCGGGAAAAAATCGCAGCAGGCATCGACGTAGTCTCCTTCCTGGCCGAAACCGCCATACTCCCCAGTAAAGGCGAAGCGCGGAAAATGGTACAGGGCGGCGGTATCAGCATCAACCGCAAAAAAATCGACAACCCGGGTTTTAAAGTGGACAGCTCATTGTTGCTGCACGGTAAACATATCCTGGTGCAGAAAGGAAAAAAGAATTATTACCTGGTAACGGTGTAGCAAGCCTGCAAATGGGCATTCAGAGAATACGCTCCCCGCTTTAAACAGCCCATTGCCCATTGCTTATTGCATATTGCCAATTGCCAATTGCCCATTGCCTGTTGTCATAGCCTCATCCCAGCAACTGCTTTTTTTCCCGGTACAGTTTCCAGACGAATTCCCCGAAGAGCGTATTGGCCCAGGCGAACCATTTGCGCGTGAACTTTGAAGGATCATCCTTGTGAAAAGATTCGTGCATGAACCCGGTGCCGGCGTGCGATTGCTGCAGCATACCGAGACAAATTTTAATTTCCTTATCGTCGGTGCTGGTCAGTCCGCGCATGATGATGCTCATCGGCCAGATATAATCCATGCCCACATGCGGTCCGCCGATACCTTCACCGGCCCTGCCTTTGAAGAAAAAAGGGTTTTCGGGCGAAAGGATATAACTGCGCGTTTTCAGGTAATCCCGGTCGTTTACTGACATGGGTGTGAGATAAGGCAGCGACAGCAGGCTGGGCACATTCGCGTCATCCATGAAATTCATACTGCCCCACCCGTTTATTTCATAGGGAATGATCTTTGCCGGCTGATCCGCGCCGGAAAGCACGGAACTGATCAGCACGAGTTTCATGGAAGTAGCCAGGTCGTAGGCCGCGACCCTGTTCTTTTTATCATCGGAAACTTTTGACAGCAGCTCCGAGAGATCGAGCAGCGAGAAATAGGCGAAAAAATTTGAAGGGATCAGGTAGGGATAGATCGTCGCGTCATCGCTGGGTCTGAACATGGAATGGATCAGCCCGTTTTTTTTCGCGGGATATCCGTATCCGCCCAAGGGCACACCGTCGGTGGCCCAACTGGTGGTCCGCTCAAATTTATACGGCCCGTTATTGCTCAGTCTTTGTTGCTCCTTAAAGGTGCTTATGATCAGTCGCATGGCCTCGGCCCAGTCTTTATCAAAAGGCGTTTTGTCACCCGTTTCTTTCCAGTACCCATAGGCGAGGCGGATGGGATAACATAGACTGTCAATTTCCCATTTACGTTCATGCACCCCGGGCTTCATCAGGGTCTTGTCATCCTTCCATTCGCTGACTTTATTATCATCCTTGTAAAAAGCGTTGGCATAGGGATCTTTCAGGATGCATTTAACCTGCCTGTTGATCACGCCCCTGACCAGTTCCTGCAGGTTCGGGTCTTCTTTCATCAGCGGCAGGTAAGGCCATACCTGCGCCGAAGAATCACGGAGCCACATGGCATCGATATCGCCGGTAATAACAAAAGTGTCGGCCTTGCCGTTAATGACGCTGAAATCGACGGTAGTGTCCAGTGTATTCGGGAAACAATTTTCGAAGAGCCAGGCGATTTCACGGTTACCGGTATCTTTTTTAACCGCCGCGATGATGCGTTCTACCGCCGGGCTTTTAAACTTACGCAGGTTTTCGGCCACGCGTACCACCGGGAATTCCGGGCGCGTCTTTCCGGGAGTATATTTTGAAGCGAGCCAGCCCGCCGCCGCGAAAGACCCCGTTTCAATAAAATGGCGTCGGTTCATACCGTTTTCGTTTTACCTACAATTTTTTGATGGCCTCCCACATGCAATCCGCGATCAGCTGGTTTCCCCGGTTATTCATGTGTACGCGGTCGTACGTAAGGATGTTTTTCTCCTTGTTTTCCGGGTTATTGTCTTTCAGGTAGTCAAGGAATTTTTTCCGGAGATCGACCAGGGGGAGGTTATTTTTTCTGGCGATATCGCGGATGATATTACTGTAGTGGTTCATGTCGCCGTCGAGCTGGTTGGTCATGTCGGTCTTCTCCCCGATCACGGCTGGCGTACATACCAGTGCCCGGATATTCCGTTCCTTCAGCTTTTTTAAAATCGCGTTGTAAAATCTTTCAAACCGGTCGGGATCGGTGCCGGTGCCGGTGAGCACCTTGTGCCACACATCGTTCACCCCGATATAAATGACCACGACATCGGGATTTTTCGGGAGCAGATCCTCTTCCATCCGCAGGTAAAGGTCATAGACTTTGTTGCCTCCCACCCCCGAACCGATGAACTCATATTCCCCGCTCTTTTTTTCAAGCCGGCAGATACTGTCTATTTTGGTGACATACCCGCCGGGTCTTACTCCCAGTTCGGTGATGGAATCCCCGAAAAAGATGACGCGTGTCTTTTTCTGCGACATAAAGGAGAGACAGGCGAGTGCAACAATAAAGAAAGATGGGATTTTTTTCATGCTGGCGCTTGCTGCAATTTAATCAAAAAGAGACCGTAGAGACCGAAAGAAAACAGACAATTCCTGTTAACCTTGATATGCCAGGCGTTCTACGAAGCGCCAGACACCGATCACCCGCAAGACGCCAGCCACTATTCGATATCCACCTGCTTTTTGATTACCGATCCGTCGCTGGCTTCGGGCAGGTATTTTCTTTCCCGGAGCAGGTAACCATTCCCTTTTTCGCAGAAATGTACTTTCAGGTTTTCCAGGCTGATGGGATTGCCTTCGGGGATATCGGCGATATTGGAGTGCATGATCTCGTGCCCGTCGATGATGACCACCAGCCCGCTGCCGATGGCTTCCATTTTATTGCCTTCGGTGATCAGC
>CAYNSL010000195.1:0-4020 GCA_964399755.1 uncultured Chitinophaga sp.
CTTCCAATATCCGGGAAATCAGAAAAAAAAGTGATTTTTTTGGTTTCCGATAAAATTTTCTATTTTAGTTTTGTTTTTAATCAAAAGCTCTATATTTACACCATTATTAAAAACTTTCTAATGAGACCAACTGCTTTAAAACTAACTGCCGTCATCCTGCTCTTTTGTGGTTTAACATCCGCTGTAAAAGCGCAGAAATTAAACGTTGTAACTTCCGCTGTTCCCTTCCTCCGTATTTCACCTGATGCCCGCTCGGGCGGTATGGGTGATATCGGCGTGGCCACTTCTCCCGATATCTATTCGGGTCTGTGGAACGGAGCTAAAGTTGCGAACAACGAATCCAAAGGCGGCGTGGGTGCCACGTACACCCCCTGGTTACATGATGTAGTAAATGATGTATACCTGGCTTCTCTGGCCGGTTATTACAAATTTGCAGACAACCAGGCCCTCTATGGCTCGGTTCGTTATTTCAGCCTGGGCGATATCCAGTTCACGGATGCCCTGGGTAATGACCTGACTTCTTTCCGTCCCCGCGAGTTCGGTATCGATATCGGATATTCCCGTAGGCTGAATTCCAAGCACAGTATTGGTATCGCTTTGAAATATATCAACTCCAACCTGGCCAGCGGTTTCAACGCCGGCGGTAACACCTATAAAACAGGTAGCGCTGTTGCAGCCGACCTGTCTTATTATGGTACAGCCGTTAAAGCATCCGGGGATGGTTGGTCATGGGGCGCTGTGTTGTCCAACCTGGGTTCAAAAATTTCCTATACGGACAATGCTGATGCAAAAGATTTCATCCCCGCCAACCTCGGTCTGGGTGTGAACTATACCAACAAATTCAACAATGTTAACCAGATCTCCTTCGGTCTGGAAATTAACAAACTGCTGGTTCCCACTCCTCCGACGGATTCTGCCGGCCTGGCTGACTATCGTAACAAGAGCGTGATCGGCAGCTGGTTCAGCTCCTTCGGTGATGCTCCCGATGGTTTCAGCGAAGAAATGAAAGAATTCCAGGTGTCGATTGGCGCTGAATACTGGTATAATCAACAGTTCGCCCTCCGCGCAGGTTATTTCTTCGAGAACAAAGACAAAGGAAACCGCCGCTATTTCACTTGCGGTCTGGGTCTCAGATACAATGTATTCGGGTTCAATTTTGCTTACCTGATTCCTTCCGGCAGTGGTGTAAGCCGGAACCCCCTGTCCAACACACTGCGTTTCTCCGTGTTGTTTGACCTGGGCAGCAGCAGCAAAAAGACCAAATAATAAAGTCAGTTGAAGTCATTATAAAAGGTCCCGGTTTTACCGGGACTTTTTTATTGACGACCCGTCAATTGCACCACCCTGGAGGAGAGTATTATACCTGCATTTACTGGCCGGGTTTTGGTGATATTTGCAATAATTAAATGTTTGCCCATGGCTTACAGGGTTGGATCAGGTGTGGATTTTCACCAGCTGGCGGAAGGCCGTCCGCTGTGGATAGGCGGGGTGCTCATTCCGCATCACAAAGGCGCACTTGGGCACAGCGACGCCGATGTATTACTGCATGCCATCTGTGATGCCCTGCTCGGGGCTTTGTGCCTGGGGGATATCGGTACCCATTTCCCCGACAGCAGCCAGGAGTTCAAGGATATCGACAGTAAATTATTATTGGAGCGAAGCATCTCGCTGGTGCGTGAAAAAGGGTATGCCGTCGTAAATATCGACAGCACGCTATGCCTGCAGGCGCCCCGGATCAGGCCCTATGCAGATCAGATGCGGGAGATCATCGCCGGCATTGCGGGGATCGGTATCGATGATGTTTCAGTTAAGGCCACCACCACTGAAAAACTGGGCTTCGTAGGCCGCGAAGAAGGACTGATGGCCTATGCTACCGTATTGCTGAAAAAAGCTGGAATCGATTAAGCTCCGGCAGGTTCAGCGCCATTATTCGTTAGCAAATCCGCTTAAACCACCCGATCGGTGATTATCTTTGCCCGATGCCAGCCCTGGAAATAAAAATCATCAACCATTCCGGTTATCCCCTGCCTGCCTATGCCACACCGGGTTCATCGGGTATGGACATCAGGGCCCACCTGGAAAAACCCTGCCTGTTAAAACCCTTTCAGCGCGAACTCGTGCCCACGGGGCTTTACATTGAATTACCCGAGGGCTATGAAGCGCAGATACGCCCCCGCAGCGGACTGGCCCTTAAACAGGGCATCACCTGTTTGAACAGCCCGGGGACCATCGATGCGGATTACCGCGGAGAAATTAAGATTATATTAATCAACCTTTCCGGTACGGAACAGGTCATTGAACCCGGGGACCGGATCGCCCAGATGATTATCCAGTCCGTAGAGAAAGCCATATGGAAAGAGACCATGGAAATAAATTTCACCGGGAGAAATACAGGTGGTTTTGGCCATACCGGGCAACAATAAAGCAGCGCATTCATGACCAGGATTTTTATCATTTTCGGGATCGGTATGCTGGCGTTGGCGTCCTGCCGGTCTACGCGCAAAATCCAGACCGCCATTTCCAAAATAGACAGCACCGCGACCCCCGTTGCCGTGGTGGATCATTCGCACGATGATTCGATGAACTTTATCCGCGGGAATTATATAACGGTGATGAGTAACCGAACAAATTTTACCACATTTTCCGCCAAGATCGACGTGGAATATGAGGATGCCGACGGCAAGAAATACGACGTGAACGCACACCTCCGCATGTACCGCGACAGCGTGATCTGGGTGTCGATCACCGCCATCCTGGGTATCGAGGGATTGCGGGCCTATATCACGCCTGATTCCGTGAAACTGCTCGACAAGCAAAATAAAGTATATATCGCCCGGAGCGTGTCCTACCTGCAGGAAGTGACCGAACTGCCGCTGGACCTTTCTTCACTGCAGGACCTGCTCGTAGGCAATCCCGTTTTCCTTGATTCAAATATCATCTCCTACAATAAAAATGGCGGCACCATTTCGCTGCTGAGCAACGGCGAGTTTTTCAAGAACCTGTTCACCATCGGCGAAAACGACAAGCTGGTGCAGAGCAGCAAGCTGGATGACCTCGACGCCAGCAGGAACCGGACCTGTTACCTGACCTATACTGAATATGAAAATAAAAAGGGGGTGAACTTTTCAACCAGGCGGGATATCAATGTATCCGAGAAAAAGAAACTGGATATCAAGCTTGAATTCAGGCAGTATGATTTTAATGAAACGTTAAGTTTTCCCTTTAACGTCCCCAAAAATTATAAACGTAATTAGCGGGATAAAATTTATTTTGCATGGGTTCGTTTAGAACCCGACAGGATCCGTCCCTTATTTATCACCCCAATCCCGGTGACTATGAGAAAAAACCTCGTATTATGCCTTTTCCTGCTGCCCGTTTTCGGGGTAGTAAAAGCCCAGCCCGTACAGGATAAAACCCAGCTTGAAAAAGAAAGACAGGAAATCCAGAAAGAACTCAGGGAGATCCAGAGCCTGTATGATAAAGTAAAGGGGCAGACCAAACAGACCCTTGGCCAGTTGAATATGCTGAACCGCAAGATCGCCCTGCAGGAACAGTATATCAGCAATATCAACCGGGAGATCCGTTCGATCGACGATGATATCTACCTCAGCAACGTGGAAATTTACCGGCTCCAGCGGCAGCTCGATACCCTCAAGACACAATATGCCCGGACGGTGGTTTACGCTTACAAAAACCGCAGCAACTACGATTACCTGAATTTTATTTTTTCCGCCAGCAGTTTCAACGATGCCGTGAAAAGGATCGCCTACCTGAAAAATTACCGGGCCTACCGCGAAAAACAGGTCAATACGATCCTTGAAACACAACAGCTGATCGCCAAACGAAAAAAGCAGCAGATCGGCCGTAAGGAGCAAAAAAATGTAGCCCTGGAAAACCAGACGAAGCAGGTGCAGGAACTGGCGGTGCAGAAAAAAGAGAAAGACGCCGTGGTGGCGCAGCTGAAGTCAAAGGAAAAAGACCTGCAGAAACAGATCGCCGCCAAAAAGAAAAAGGACCGCG
>CAYNSL010000196.1:0-4011 GCA_964399755.1 uncultured Chitinophaga sp.
ATCGGCAATACCCCGCTGATCCGCCTCAATAAGATCACCAAAGACCTGCCCTGCACCGTATTGGCCAAAGTGGATTATTTCAACCCGGGCAACTCGATCAAGGACCGGATGGCGCTGAAGATGGTGGAAGTGGCGGAAAAAGAGGGCAAACTGAAACCGGGTGGTACGATCATCGAAGGCACGAGCGGGAATACGGGCATGGGACTGGCCCTCGCCGCCGTGGTGAAAGGATATAAATGCGTTTTCGTAACAACCGATAAACAATCCAAGGAAAAAGCCGATATCCTGAAAGCCGTAGGTGCGGAAGTGATCGTTTGCCCCACCAATGTGCTTCCCGAAGACCCGAAAAGTTATTACAGCGTGGCGGCAAGGCTGGCCAAAGAGATCCCCAATTCCTACCACATGAACCAGTACGATAACCTGGCCAACCGGCTCGCGCATTATGAAAGCACGGGCCCCGAGATCTGGCGGCAGACCGATGGTAAGATCACGCATTTTGTATGTACGGCCGGCACGGGAGGAACGATCACCGGCACGGCGCAATTTCTCAAGGAAAAAAATCCCAATATCCAGGTCTGGGCCATCGACGTCTACGGCTCCCTGCTCACCAAATATTTCCGCACCGGCGAAATCGACATGAACGAAGTGCATCCCTATATCAGCGAAGGCTTCGGGGAGGATTTTGTGCCGAAGAACTACGACATGAGCGTGATCGATTATTTCGAACAGGTAACCGATAAGGACGGGGCCGTAATGGCCAGGCGCCTGGCCAAAGAGGAAGGATTGTTCTGCGGTTACAGCGCGGGCAGCTGCATCCAGGGATTGATGCAACTGAAAGACCGGTTGAAAAAAGACGATCTCGTCGTTTGCATCTTCCACGATCATGGCAGCCGCTATGTGGGCAAGATTTACAACGACCAGTGGATGATCGAACGCGGGTTCCTCGACGTAAAGACTTTCCGGGATGTGGTGAGCGCGAGGGGCACCCAAAAACTGATCACCGTGGAGCCCGGTCAAACCGTAGCGGAAGCGGTGGAAATGATGAAGAAATACGATATCGAACATATTCCCGTCATGAACGGCAGCGGCCCCGTGGGCGCCATCAGCGAAGGCGGGCTCTTCCAGAAAATCTTCGACAACCCCGATATCAAGCACGCCAAAGTGCAGGAAGTGATCGAACCCTCCTTCCCCGTGGTGGCTTTTGACACGCCGGTGGAAAAACTGAGCCACCTGATCAATAAGGAAAATGGCGCGGTGCTGGCCAAAGACGAAGCCGGCAATTTCCATATCGTTACAAAATACGATGTGCTGCAGTCGATGGGGAAATAACACCCCGGGTATTTGCCTCCAAAATTGGTTTCGCGAAGAACCAAAGTAGCGGAACCTAATTAATATTACCTCTTCCCGGTCATACACGGTTATTGAAGCATTATAACCCGGATACCTAAGCGCTTTTCCGGTTTACATCACCAGCCTGAGGAAGGAATGTATTTTAATGATCTGCATCAAGCCGCAACAGTTTGCACAGGGTCGGATTTTACCCAAACCCGGTAATAAAACATCCCGTTTATAAACAACTGTAAATCAAATCCGGCGAATACTGTTAAACAAAACTCTCGTAGAATTACGGCCCCAGGACCCCTTTGCGATACCTGAAACAATAGGGCAGTTTACGATCAAAGACAGGAAGATTTGCTCTTGCGGACAGCCCTTCACGGGCCTATTTTTGTTCCACATTAGTCCAAAATCCAAGAAAAGAGAAAAAAACCAAGTCCTTGAAAAACTTCCCGTGTCGACGGGATAAAATCCAAAATCCTGGTTGAAAAATCGTCCAAGATTCCTTGAAGACCAAAAGTGTCACCGTGTCCAAATCCTTGAAAAGATTCCAAAGTCCGGAACCCTCCTGCTAAACTAACCTTTAGCAGGAGGCGCGGTGAACCTTGAAGATTTCCCCCCCCCTTTATTTTTATCACAATTTACATTTGGTGTTTCTGAGCGGAGAAAATAGCAGTGAGCTGAAAGCTTTGAGCTGTGAGCTTTGAGCGGGCAGGCATGAACTATGAACTATGAACCTTCCTCCATGGCCGATTTTCCATTAACTTAGATTCCAAATCAATACGGCCAATGAAAAGAATAATCCTGCCGGTCCTCTTCCTTTTCTGCTATAACCTATTACCGGCGCAAAACCTCCTGATCAAATTCACGTCCGACCTGAAAAAAATGGGAACGGAATACCTGCTCGATTTCAAGAATATCAGGGGCAGGGTGAAATCGGACGATGGTTCGGAAACCGTTTATTTTTCGAAATACAAACTGCAGGGTACGGTGGACAGCAGCAACCTGATCCACAAAGACAAACTCAGCAAGACCTGGACCTTTACGGCCGATATCGACCGCGAAAAATTAAATATGGATGAGCTCAAATCCCTGATCCCCCAGGTGCTCTTTATTTTCGGACAGGTGCATGGCATCGCATCGGGCGTGGATTGGGTATACCTCTATGTCCCTGAAAAAAAGAAAAAGACAAAGGATGACGTAAAGAATTTCTTTATCAGCATCTACGATGGCCAATTCAACCCCAACGACGCCGGCGGGCGCGCCCTGAAGCTCAGGCTGGGCGGGGATATTTCCCTGCGGGATAAATAAAACAGCAGCATGCCGGGCAGCAGCGATAAACCCTCCCGCAAAAAACCGATGTACCCGGTGCGGGAACCCCTGCGCCGCTACCTGAACAAGAACGGGCGTGAAGTGAAACTGCCCGTGGCTTATAACGACCTGTTGCGGTTTACCTATTCCGTCCCGCTCCAGGACAAAAAAGGGAACGACACGCTCTGGGAAAAGATCATCTACGACAACCGCGAATGGGATTATATCCGCGAAGGCCTGGTGAATATCTACGCGATCCTGAAGACCGAGGGCGACCTGAGTTTTACCAAGCACCTCGACGTGGCGCGGGTGGATTATTGCAGTTTCGGCAACTCGCAGCCCTTCCGGATCCGGATCGTGAACAAGTTCAACGATAACTACGATCATTACTATATCAAGATCGCCGACGCTTCGCGTATCTACGGGCTCGAACTGGAGCATATCCTCTCCCCCAACCGCATCACTTTTTTTACGCATCAGAATACCCTTGTTGAAGAACATATCCCGGGAATTCCCGGCGATGTCTTCATTCAGCAGATACTGGCTTCACCCGAAACCAATAAAATCAGGCTGGCCAAGGAATTCGTGAAATTCAACGAGCGCTGTTTCGTGCGGCTGCTGGGCGATATGCGCAATTATAATTTCGTGATCGATATCACCCCCGATATTGAAGACTACCAGTACCGTATCCGCTGCATCGACTTCGACCAGCAGAGCTATGAAGGAAGGAAGAGATTCTACCAGCCGCAGTTCTTCCGCGAAAACTATCCCTATGTGCAACTCACCCTCGAATGCCTGAACAAGGATTCCATCGAACAGTACCAAACGGAAGAGAGGACCATGATGGCCTTCCGCCTCAGTTCTTCCCGTTACCGGGTGAAGGACCTGCTCGATATCATGGAAAAAGATACCATCTCCACCCCCGAAAAGACCCGGCAGCTCGCCACCGAACTGGCCGCCCACCACCAGAACCCGGCTTTTTTAAAGTGCCGTTCGCAGGGAGAACTGGTGAAGCTGAACCTGAAGCAGATGCTGCGGAAGAACCTGGCGCTGGTGCCGAAGTTGTCACGGAGATATGATAAGTAGTTCATAGTTCATGGCAGACTCCGCGAAATACAAGTTTTCCTAAAGGGCTTGAGATCGTTATTTCGTTACAGGAATGCCAGTTAGGTATGTATTGCAGGAAATTGAACGAAATATTCACAGCGATGAACCATGAACTATGAACCATGAACATTTCCCTTCGTTTCGTATCTTCGCGGCCTAAAAAAATCAATCCCCCAATGGCTAATAAACAAATCACCGAACTCCTCGGCGACAAGGCCGAATACCTGCTCAACCACCAGTCGAAAACCATATCCAAAG
>CAYNSL010000197.1:0-3899 GCA_964399755.1 uncultured Chitinophaga sp.
GAATCAAAAGGCGTGGAAGTAAAATACGCGATCCATCCCGTGGCCGGCCGGATGCCGGGTCATATGAACGTATTGCTGGCGGAGGCGGACGTGTCGTATGAAAAATTACTGGAAATGGAACTGGCCAATGAAGAATTTCCCAACACCGACGTGGTACTCGTGCTCGGGGCCAACGACGTGGTGAATCCCGCCGCCAAATCGGATCCTTCATCGCCCATTTACGGTATGCCCATCCTGGATGTGGAGCTTGCCAAAAACGTGATCGTCAATAAACGCAGTATGAAACCCGGGTATGCGGGTATTGAAAACGATCTTTTCTTCCGTAAAAAGACCTCGATGCTTTTCGGCGACGCGAAAAAAGTATTGCAGGACCTTGTGGCCGAAATCAAAAACCTCTGAGCCGCGCAGCCGATACTTGCACATAGTATGTAGTTTTACAGCGTGCCGATTCCCCCATCCTTATTAGACGCATTAGAGGGCACCGCCGGTTTTGACCGCGGTTCCTTTGAAGCCGTGCACCGTATGGGTGAGGAACGCACATCCGTGCGGCTGAACCCCGCAAAAATCCCGGATGATGTGGCGGGGATGCCGGTACAGGCGTTGAAAAGAATCCCATGGACCGCGCTGGGTTATTATCTCGATAAACGCCCGTCTTTTACTTTTGATCCGCTCTTTCATGCGGGTTGTTATTATGTGCAGGAAGCCAGCAGCATGTTACTGGAACAGGCCCTGCGGCAACATGCGCGCTTGTCGGGCCCGCTGAAAGTGCTTGACCTCTGCGCGGCGCCCGGCGGGAAATCCACGCACCTGCATTCCCTGCTTCCGGCGGGAAGTTTGCTGCTGAGTAATGAAGCCATCCGGTCACGGGCGGGCATCCTGAAAGATAATATCGTGAAATGGGGTTGCGAAAATGTGGTGGTCACCAGCAACGACCCAGCTGATTTTTCGAAACTCGAAGAATATTTCGACCTCATCGTCGCCGACGCGCCCTGCAGCGGGAGCGGGCTCTTCCGCCGGGATCCTGATACGATCTCCGAATGGAGCGAAAAAAACGTGCAGCTTTGTTCACAGCGGCAGCAGCGCATACTGGCAGACAGCTGGCCCGCGCTGAAACCCGGTGGATTGCTGCTTTATTCCACCTGTTCCTACTCGCCGGAAGAAGACGAGGAAATCGTACGCTGGATGATACGGCAATTCGGGGCTTTATCACGCCCCCTTGTCTTTCCCCCGGAATGGGGTATCGTTGAATCGAAGGACGGATACCGATGCTGGCCCTATAAGGTAATGGGGGAGGGATTTTTTCTTGCGGTGTTGCAAAAACCGGTGTCGGATGCAGCGGAAACGATGTTTAAAAGAATGCAACAGGAACCGTTGTCCGGAAAAGAAACCAAAGCGATCGGTGCCTGGATGAATACAGAAGACCGATTCCTGTTCCGGCACCGTGAAAGCGTTTATGCATGGCCGGCAGCCCTGGCGGCCGACTTCTCTTATTTACGGCAGCAATTGCGGGTCATATATTCCGGGGTTTATGCCGGTGAATGGATGAGAGATAAACTGGTGCCTTCGCACGCGCTTGCCATGAGCGGGCTATTGCGAACGGGTACCGGCCGTTTTACTCTCGAACGCGACAACGCGATCCGGTATCTTCAGCGGAAGGAATTGTCACGCGGCGCCATCCCCGCCGGCTGGCAGGTGGCGGAATTCGCGGGGCACCCGCTGGGCTGGGTGAATGTATTGCCCGGCCGCGTCAATAATTATTACCCCAAAGAACTGCGGATAAGGATGGAACAGCCCGCGGAATAATTTCATAGGGCGACAGGCAAAAATTCAACATCTTTGCATTCCAATCTTATCGGTATGAAAAAATTGCTGCTGGGCACATTAGCCATCTTTTTTTGCATGCTGAGCCTGCAGGCGCAGAAAGGAGACCTGATGGTACGAAACGGCGACAAGGGCCCTTACCTCGATCATAAAGTAGTGGCCAAAGAAAGTTTTTTTTCCGTGGGCCGGCTGTATAACCTGCATCCCGCCACCATTGCCGCCTATAATAAGCTGGACCTGAACAAGGGACTGTTCATCGACCAGAAAATTCGCATACCCCTCAACGATAGTAATTTCACCCAGAAGGGGAACAGCGGCACGCCGGTCTATTACCGCGTCGGCGATAACGAGGGATTGCTAAAAGTAAGCCAGGTTAACGGCCGGGTGCCGGTCAGTTCTCTCCGCGCCTGGAACCACCTCAGCGGGGACGTACTGAAAAAAGACCAGAAACTGATCATCGGTTTCCTGCTTTCCAGGGAAATGAAAAGCATCACGATCGAAAAACCGAAGGAAGAATCAAAGGAAGAAAAACCCGTAGAAAAAACAACGGAAAAGCCGGAGATCACTGCCGTGAAGGAAACGGAGGTAAAAGAAGAACCCAAATTGCCCGCGCCGGTGGCCGTGAAAGAGGAACCCAAACCCGTGATCCCCGAACAGGGTTATTTTAAAACCCATTTTGAGCAGCAGGTAAAGAAAATACCTGTATCGAAGGAAGAAACGGTAACTGCAGGCATATTTAAAACCGCGAGCGGCTGGCAGGATACCAAATATTACCTGCTGATCGACGCCGTGCAACCCGGTATGGTGGTCAAAGTGATCAACCCCACCAATAACAGGGCCGTCTATGCAAAAGTATTGGGCGCGATGAGCGGGATCCGTCAGAATGAGGGCCTGAATATCCGCATCAGTAATGCCGCCGCTTCTGTGCTTGGGATTGAGGAGACCGACAAGTTCATCGTGAAGATCAGTTACTGATTAAAGCGGTACCCGCGCAGGAATTCTTCGATAGCCATCCGCTTTTTACCCTCCAGCTGTACTTCGGTAAGCCAGAGATAGCCGTTGGCGCAGGCGAATTTCAGAAAACTCCTTCCATCCGTTTCGTATTCGCCTTCGGGCAGGGAGGGAAGCCCGTTCTCTTTCCGGGCCCGGTATACTTTCAGCATTTTTTCATTGATCACCGTAAAAGCGCCCGGGTAGGGGCTGAGGCCGCGTACGAGGTTATAGACCGATTCCACGGGCTGGTCCCAGTTGATGCGGCAGGTATCGGTATGGATCTTCGGGGCGGCAATGAGCCCGGATTCTTTCGCCGTTAACCGGGAGTCCTGCGGATGTTCTGTCAGGGTGCCCTCCGCAATGCCTTTTATTGTTTTTACGAGCACCTGTGCCCCCGTTTCTTTCATCCGGTCGTGCAGGTCGCCGGCGGTATCATCCTCGCCGATAGGAATCCTTTCCTGTAATATTATATCACCGGTATCGATTTCCTGTTTGAGTTTAAATGTGGTGACCCCGGTTTCGGTTTCCCCGTTGATGATCGCCCAGTTGATGGGCGCGGCGCCACGGTATTGGGGGAGCAGGCTGCCATGCAGGTTGATGGTTCCCATCGGCGGCATGCTCCAGACCTGTTCGGGCAACATCCGGAAAGCGACCACCACCTGCAGATCCGCCTGCAGGGAGCGCAGCGCGTCAAGAAATGCCGGGTCCTTCAGTTTTTCGGGCTGTAAAATTTTCAGGTCATGTGCTGCGGCGTATTTCTTTACGGCGCTCTGCTGTAACTGCATCCCCCTGCCCGCGGGTTTGTCGGGGGCGGTGACCACGCCCACGATACTGCAACCTGCTTTTACCAGCGCGTCGAGGGAAGCTACCGCGAATTCGGGGGTACCCATGAATACGATCCGAAGTCGGGAGAGATCTTTCATATCACCGCGAAGTTACTGGAAGCGGGAACAACAGGGAAATCATGCCAAAAACGAAGTGTTAGGTTTGGCGGGATGTATTGTTTGTAGTTTGTGGTTTATAGTTTGTGGTTAGGCGTGATATGCGCAGGGCGTTAATGGTTAGGTGTTAGGTTTTAAGTTTTA
>CAYNSL010000198.1:0-3748 GCA_964399755.1 uncultured Chitinophaga sp.
AATTCATTTACCGCACCAAGGCCACCAAAAAGGAAGAAACCTATTATAAATATGTTTTGCCGCAGAAAAGCATTGATGAAGTGCGGGAAGATGTGGAAGCATGGGCCGCGGAGAACGAAGAAAAAATCGAATGGTTCCGGCGCAATGAAGAATTCCGTAAGGAATTCCTGCAAAACCTTTCGCACGAATTCAAAACGCCTGTCTTTGCCATTCAGGGTTATGTTGACACCTTATTATCCGGGGCCATGAACAATCCCGATGTGAACCGGAAATTCCTGGAAAAGACCGCCAGGAACGTCGACCGGCTCAATCACCTGCTGAACGACCTGGACGAGATTTCCCGGCTGGAAAGAGGAGAATTAAAACTGAACAAACAGCATTTTATCATACAAGACCTGGTCAGGGAAGTATTTGAACAGCTATCCGTAAAAGCGGAAGAAAAAAATATTCATTGCGGGATCAAGAAGGGTTGTGAAGCGCCTTTATCCGTTTTTGCCGATAAGGAAAAAATCAGGCAGGTGCTTACCAACCTATTTGAGAACTCCGTCAAATACGGAAAAAAAGGCGGAAACATCGTAGTCAGCTTATATAAAACGGATGGCCGGCATATCCTGGTGGAAATAACGGATGATGGCATTGGCATCAGCGAGCGGCACCTCCCCCGCCTGTTTGAGCGGTTTTACCGCACCGATGAAGGACGCAGCATTGACATCAGCGGTACGGGGCTGGGACTGGCCATCTGTAAACATATTATCGAAGCCCACGGGCAAACGATCCATGTGCGCAGCACTGAAAATATCGGGACAACTGTCGGGTTTACGCTGGACACAAGGAAGGAATAGATTATTTAATCATACTTAAATTCCAGGGTTATGACTTTCCGCGACGCCAACCTCACCATTATGGTAAAAGACATGGACCGTTCTGTTTCTTTTTACCAGTCGATCGGTTTTCAATTGAAAAACCGCTGGGGCAATCATTATGCGCAGCTGGATGGCCCGGGAATACGTATCGGCCTGCATCCCGCCGGGGTTGAATCGGGATCAGGACCCGGAACGCTCTCTGTCGGATTCCGGGTCGACCAGCTGGAAGAAGCCGGACGGTTTTTGAATGATCTTTCCATTACAACAGAAGCACGTTCCGAAGAAGGCGGACAATTCCTTCATTTCACTGATCCGGACGGAACCCCGCTTTACCTGATCAAACCGAAATGGGGATAACGGTTGGGCGGACATCAATACCAGTTTTTCCCCTCCGAAAGACTTTGCAGGAAATCAGCGGCTTCATGACTCATGGCCATGGCCCGGGGCTGCCCGTTGAGCAGGATGACGAATTGCCGGCAACTGTCGATGGAATAGTGAAAAGCCACATCCCCCTTCAGCGTTCCTTCCCGGTAAAAAGCGAGGTTCCCGTTGAACGGGCAGTGACGCGCTTCGATGGTCTTCGCATCCACGAAACGGATCAGCTGCCCGATCGCTTTGGTTTCAGTGGTATTGACTGTTTTTTCAATAAGATCTGATGAAGGCCGGTTAAAATTAATAACCAGGCTGTCAGCGCCGGATAACTGCCGCCGAATCTCCGACGGTTTGGCGCAGGATATAAGAAAAAACAAAGAGAAAAAATAAAATACCGTTCTCATGTATTGATTTCCGGCAAGGTATAGAAATAATAAAAGATCCCGGTTCTGACCGGGATCATTACTGAAATTATGACAACACCTGCTTATTCTTATCAATTAAAAACCGTCCAGCCCTTCCACCAGTTGACATCGGGTCCGCCCGGTGCCACGGCGCCGCGGAACGTAACCGGATTAAAACCCTGCTGTAATTTGGGATCCGTAAAGGAACCACCGGTTGCCAGTGGCGAAGTGCCAAAGGGGGTCGGGTCGAAATTCTGCGCGTTGAAAGGGTTGACCAGTTTGGCATCGGAGACATTGGTCAAAATGCTATTGCCGAAATATGCGTTATTATACCAGTTTAAAGCATCCGCGGTTGTATACCCCGAAGGCGTTCCCGCATTGGCTGCATAACGAACCGGGGTTTTGCAACCGGCAATTACACAGTTGCGTACACGAAGACTGCTGTCCGCGATATTCAGCTCCACGTAACGGCCCTTGCTCCCATCGATCAGCAAACCCGTGGGCCAGCCCAGTATCACGGAATTGAATATGGAAATCGCGGAATTCCTTCTTATCTGCGCGCCCGCGAGGAAATAACCGCTCCCGTTATTGCTTAGAGTTGCCAGCGGGCCGATGGCGGTGATATTGCTGAAAATCGCCGCGGTTTGTGGCGCCAGCGTCGAACCATTGGCGTCGTTATCGCTTTCAAATGCTTCGGAATTGGACAAATCGGCGATGGAGGAATCGCGGATCACGAGCCCGAACTGAATACGGCCCCTGAAACCGTTGTCGGTATCAAAATCATCATCCTGCGTTTTATAAGCGATCAGGTATTTGCAGTCCACCGTGCCGCCGAACCATTCATAGGCATCGTCCTTTGCATAAATGGTTTCAATGTGATCGATCGTGGTGCCCCGGCCCACGCCGCCCATGGTCAGGCTGTTGATTTCCTTATCGGGCAGAAAAGCGAATCCGGCATATTCGATGCGGATGTATTGCAGGATACCGCTGTTGTCGTTGTCATCCGTTCCACCGTATAAGCCGTCGCCGTCCGCGTTGTTAACGCCGCCTTCAATTTCGCCGAGACCCGCCGTGCCGTTAAAGGATGAATTTGTCGTGGCTTTTCCCAGCAACACGATACCTGCCCAGTCGCCGCTGCGGGGATTGGGTGAATTCGAGGTAAACACGATCGGCTTATCCGCCGTTCCTTTCGCGATGATCTTTGCGCCGCGGGTGATCACCAGTCCCCCGATGGGATCAAGATAAGCGCCTTTGATGACCGTACCCGCTTCGATAGTGATCGTAGCGTTGTTCTTTATGTACACCAGTCCTTTCAGGATATACGTGTTTTCGGCTTTTAATACCGTGTCTTTCGTGATCTTTCCTTCGAGGGTAATGACTTGCCCGGTGGTAGAACCGCCACCGCCGCTGCCGCTTCCGGAACCACCCCCGGTTTTGTTATCGTCAACCACCAGTTTGCGGCAACTGCCGAAGGCGATAGCGGCCGTTGCGGCCAGGAAAAAAAACTTTTTCATGCTATGATTTTTAATTGTTTTTATTTGAATTTGTAACCGAATGTCAGACTGATATTGGTTCCGTATTTTTTATTGATGGCGATGGCGTCTTTTGTTTTGCTGAAATGAGCATCCCCGTCGATATCATGATAGAAAAATGCCCTGCGGTTTAAAATATCCTGGATATTCAGCCGGAGTTCACCTTTTTTCTTCAAAACCGTTTTGGCAACCTGGAAGTCCAGCAGGGGACGCGCGCTCTCCCAGATGGCCGGCACCTGTTCATTGCCCACGAGCAGGATCCTTCTGCCGATCTGGTTAAAGAGCAGTGTCGCGTTCAGTCCCGTCTTTTCGAGATCATATTGCAATCCCAGGTTGATCACATAGGGCGACTGCCCCTGCATCGGCCGGTCGAGCGTCCTGGCCGCGTCTTTCACGCGGTTATAGATATAGGAAAGATTTCCCTGTACGGTGAAGTTTTTGAAAGCCTCCGCAAAATCCAGGCGTTTTCTGAACTCCGCTTCTGCGCCGAAGCTGGTGGCTTCTTTTGCATTCAGGAAATTGAAAGTGCTGGTGGCCACCCCGCTCTGGTTAAAATACTGTTCGATCGGGTTGGAAA
>CAYNSL010000199.1:0-3720 GCA_964399755.1 uncultured Chitinophaga sp.
TTCTTAGTGCCACTTGCCGCATGCAACTCCCTACTCGCTACTCGCCACTCGCTACTTGCTGCTCGCCAACGGCTAGTGGCGAGTGGCTAGTGGCGAGTGGTCCTGATCAACAATCTAGTGTTTGCTCTCATCCTCCCCTACCGGCTCCGTCTGCGGTATAAACTCGCGTCCGTCCTTACCATAATCATACGGCCAGCGGTGCACTTCAGGAATTTCGCCTTCCCAGTTCCCGTGACCCGGGCGGATCGGCGTGGTCCATTCGAGCGTATTGGCACCCCAGGGATTCTTCGTGGTCACTTTTCTTCCCTTGAAGATCGAATAGAAGAAATTGAACACGAACATCAGCTGCATCGCGAACACGATGATCGATACCACCGTGATCATTTTATCGAGATTGCCGAACTGCGTAAAGGAAACCCAGCTGCTCTTGTCGAGGTAACGGCGCGGCATGCCCGCGAAACCCTCGTAGTGCATGGGCCAGAAAATCAGGTAGGCGCCCACCAGCGTCACCCAGAAATGGATATAGCCCAGGGTGCTGTTGAGGTATCGCCCGAACATCTTGGGGAACCAGTGATAGACCCCTGCAAACATCCCGAACATCGATGCCACCCCCATCACAATATGGAAGTGCGCCACCACGAACATGGTGTCGTGCAGGTGGATATCGATGGTGGAGTTACCTACGAAGATACCGGTCAGACCGCCCGAGATAAAGAGGCTCACAAACCCGATGGCGAAGAGCGTGGCCGGCGTAAACCGGATATTGCCCCGCCAGAGCGTGGTCAGCCAGTTAAATACCTTGATGGCCGAGGGAACGGCGATCAGCAGGGTCAGCAGCACGAAGATCGAACCCAGGAAGGGATTCAGTCCCGTGACAAACATATGGTGGGCCCACACGAGGAAAGCGAGGATGCAGATCGCGAAGAGCGAACCTAACATCGCCATATAACCGAAAATGGGTTTGCGGCTGTTGACCGATAATATTTCCGACACCATGCCCATCGCGGGCAGGAGGATGATGTACACTTCGGGGTGACCCAGGAACCAGAACAGGTGCTGGAACAAAATAGCGCTGCCGCCCTCGTTGGGCAATACCTGGCCGTTCACCACGATATCACTCAGGTAAAAACTGGTACCCAGGTTGCGGTCGAAGAGCAGCAGGATCAGGCCGGAAAGCAGTACCGGGAAGGACAATACGCCCAGCACGGCGGTAAAGAACATGGCCCAGATCGGCAGCGGCAGGCGGGTCATGCTCATGCCCTTGGTCCGCATATTCAAAATCGTGGAAATATAGTTTAGACCTCCCAACAGGGACGACACCACGAACAGGGCCATACTCACGATCCAGAGATCCATCCCCAGTTTCGATCCCAGCGAAGCCTGTCCCAGCGCGCTCAGGGGCGGGTAGACCGTCCACCCTCCTGCGGCGGGACCTGTCGATAGGAACAGGGAAGAGATCATCACGCAGCTGGCCAGGAAGAAGAACCAGTAGGAAAGCATGTTTAAAAAGGGAGAGGCCATATCCCGCGCGCCGATCTGCAGCGGGATCAGGATATTGGCAAAAGTACCCGACAAACCCGCGGTCAGCACGAAGAACACCAGCACGGTGCCGTGCATGGTCACCAGCGCATAATAGAATTCCGGTTGTATCTGCCCGCCCTTGGCCCATTTACCGAAAAAGGTTTCGAGAATGGGAAAGCTCTGGTCGGGATAACCGAGCTGCAACCGGAACAGCACCGAGAACAAACCGCCCACGATGGCCCAGATCATCCCGGTGATCAGGAACTGCTTGCCGATCGTTTTATGGTCCTGGCTGAAAATGTACTTGGTGATAAATGTTTCTTTGTGATGGTGCACATGGTGTTCGTCGTGGTGAACCTCATGCGTCGTGATCACTTCCGGATTAACATTCATTGCTGCACTCATAGTCTTTTATTTTGCGACAACCGCTGTTGTCTGTATGCTTAGTTTCTTGTTTTCATTTGGGCCGACGCGACCGGGGGCTTTTTTGCCGTGGCGGTGTCTTTTACCGCGGGCGCGGCCAGGTCGGGATTGGCCACCAGGTACTGCGGTTTTTTGGAAGCCATCCATGCGTCGAATTCTGATTGCGACTCCACGATAATCGTGCCGCGCATACCCGTATGTCCTTTTCCGCACATCTGGTCGCAGGAAATTTCAAATACGAAATTGGGATTACCCGTCTCCTCGATCATTTGCTTTGTCGTTTTGGTCGGGGTAAACCACATCGTGGTCGGCGTTCCCGGCACGGCATCCATCTTCATCCGGAAATGCGCGAGACCCACGTCATGGATCACATCTTTGGCCCCAATGATCAGTTTCACCGGTTTGTTCACCACCAGGTGCATGGCTTCGCCGCTTACATATACATCATCATGGTTGGCGGGATCGTCCCATAATTGTCCGAGGGGATTCGATTTCGCTTCGTCGATATTCTTGTAATATTTCTTCCCGAATATCCCGCGGCCGTCCGGGCCGTCTTTACCTGGGTAGCGGAATTCCCATTTGAACTGGCTGCCGGTCACTTCCACCTGCATGGCATTCTTGGGCGCGTCACCCGTGATCTTGAACCAGTAGAAAATTCCGAATCCCACCAGTACGGTCAGGGTAATGGCGGGGATGACGGTCCAGATCAGTTCGAGTTTATTATTATGGGGATAGTAATAGGCTTTGCGTTTGTCGGATTCCTGGTATTTAAAAGAGAACCAGAACAGGCAGATCTGCGTGATCAGGAACACCACGAACGTAATGGCCAGCGTGATATAGATCATCCGGTCGATCAGCACCCCGTGATCCGATGCGGGGGCGCCGAGGATCTTTCCTCTCAGCTTTTCGTTGCAGTAATACACGCCGATCAGTCCCAGCACCAGGAAGGCGAGCAGGAGAAAAGCGTTCACCCGGTTGGTTTGCTTCCGCGCTTTGTCTTCCCCCCGTAATACGGACACATATTCACTCGCTTTGGCGATCTGAAACGTGATCAGGAAGCCCAGCAACAAAATCGCTACAATGAAAAATGATTGCATAACGTATCAGCTATTAATGTTCCTGTTATAATTATATTTTTTCAACTTCTGCCGGGCGTTATAAATGGTACCCGGGCAGAAGAAGGTTTCTACGTATGATGTATTATACTCTCCTTTAAGAACGGATGGTTCTTCGCGATCAGCGGCCAGCGGCTCATCACCCTTCCCGTCACGAACATGATCAGTCCTACAAATCCCAGCGCGATGCAGAAATCATACAGCATCAGCGGCACGTGCGTTTCTCCGGCTTCGTTGGTCAGCGGACCGGGGAACACCATCTGGAAGAAATCCAGCCAGTGCCCGAAGATGATCAGCACCGACATAAACGTGATGGTGCCGTAGTTCCGCTTGGCGCCCCGGCTCATCAGGATCAGGATAGGCCCGATGAAATTTATGATAAACATCAGCCAGAATATGCCGCTGTACGGTCCCTGTGCACGGGGTTTGAAATAGGTCGTTTCTTCCGGAATATTGGCATACCAGATCAGCATGAACTGCGAGAACCAGAGATAGGTCCAGAAAATCGAGAACGCGAACATGAATTTGCCCAGGTCATGCAGGTGCTCCTCGTTGGTCAGCTCGAGGTAATTATTGTTCTTCAGGAATACGACAAACAGTACGATCAGGGATATCCCGGCAACAAAAGTACTGGCGAAGGTATACCAGCTGTACATGGTGC
>CAYNSL010000200.1:0-3680 GCA_964399755.1 uncultured Chitinophaga sp.
GAAATACACTTTGGAGACGCCATATTTTGCGTCTCGGTATTTTGCGTTTTTAATGGACCTGATCTGAATATACATAGGAGACGCAAAATATTGCGTCTCTACGCAACGCCGGATAGTAGCAGGGTTTGCAATTAACAAAGACCCAACTATCACCGGTCATTTATCATCTTTCATCTATTCGTATATTTGCATCCTCAAAATCAGCAACTATGAAATTCGGCGTGGTGGTTTTCCCCGGCTCCAATTGCGACAGGGACATGTATGACGCATTGACCCACGACCTTGGCGAGGAAGTGATCATGCTCTGGCACAAGGACCGGGATCTAAGCCGGTTTTCCACCGATGACTGCGTAATTCTCCCGGGTGGTTTTTCTTTCGGCGATTACCTGCGCTGCGGCGCCATTGCCCGGTTCAGTCCCATGATGCAGAGCGTAATCGAATTCGCACAGGCCGGCGGTAAAGTATTCGGGGTTTGCAACGGATTCCAGATCCTCTGTGAATCGCAGCTGCTCCCGGGAGCGCTGCTCCGGAACGCGAACCAGCAATTTGTATGTAAAAACGTTTTGATCACAAACGAAACCGGTAAAGTGTACCGGATACCGGTGGCGCACGGGGAGGGACGTTACTATGCCGACGAAGCTACCCTTGACGCCCTCGAAGCCAACGGCCAGGTAATCTATTATTACTGCGATGAACAGGGCAGGAAGACTCCCGCTGCCAACCCCAACGGGGCCGCCCGTAATATTGCGGGTATCTGCAACAGCACCCGTAATGTTTTCGGGATGATGCCCCACCCCGAAAGGGCCTGTTCTGCCGTTTTGAATAATACCGACGGGCGGGAGATATTACGCTCCCTGCTGATGGCCGGGCAACTGGTTCATTAATAAATCCGTCTCAAAGAAACGGGACCGGAAATGTCGCCCGGGTTACAAAATACGGCAGAACAGGAATTTAGATTTGCTTTATATCGGTTTTAACAGGATACTATTCAGGAAAGCAGGATTTTTGCAATTAATAATGAAGGCATTTATGAAAAAACTGGTTTTATTAATATCGGTCATTGCAGGCAGCCTGGCGGCGAAGGCCCAGCTCAACCCTATTTCGTGGACCTTTACGGCCGTTAAGAAAGGCGACAAGCAGTACGAAGTACAGATGAAGGCCACTATCCAGGAAAGATGGCATCTCTATTCCCAAATTCAACCCGAAGATGCGATCGCCATTCCCACTACATTTACGATCAACCCGAACCCGCTGTTTACGCTGGACGGAAAGATTTCCGAATCCGGGAAGATGGAAAAATTTACCGACAAGACCCTGGGTATCTCCGCCAACCAGTATTCGAATACCGTTACCTTCATCCAGAAAATAAAGCTGAAAGCCGGGGTCAGGACGAACGTCACCGGGAGCGTGGAATACCAAACCTGTGATGATAAGAAATGCCTGCCCCCCAAAACGGTCAATTTCAGCATCGCCGTCAAGTAAGGCAGAAGAGAAAGACATAAATGGTTGGACGGGTTCCGCGCGGAACTCGTTTACTTTTAATAAGCCACTATGATTCGCCCCGTTAAACGAACTGCTTTTTTCCTGTTTTTTTGCGCTTTATCATTGTTTGTACAGGCCCAGGATTCAGCGGGTATCAGCGGATGGAAAGTTGCCAGCAAAAAAATAGGCGAAGGCAGGTATGAACTTTCCTTTTCCATCCCAGCTACCGGCAACTGGCAGCTGTACGCCCCCAACCAGGTATTACTGGACGTTACAACAACGGAACTCAGGTTCTCCGACTCAGGTATCGTACAACAGGGCGATTTTAAAATGTCGGCGGCTCCCCTGAAAGTCAACAGCGCGATTTTCGAGGGGACCAGCGTTTCCGTTTACCAGGGACCGGTAACCTGGAAAGCAACGATTCAGATCAGGGGCGCCGTTCCCGCCAGGCTACAGGGCACTTTGTTTTTCACATACGGAAAAAACGATGAGTTTTATCCCTCAACTCCATTCACCTTCACCGTTGAACTGGAAGGCGGGGTGGAAGCGGCCCGGATAAAAATTGCGTCGATCGATATCAATCACCCGGTAAGCGACTGCGGTGACGAAGGCACACAGGGAAAGAGCCTGTTGTCTATTTTTTTGCTGGGCCTGTTTTACGGGTTGATTGCCCTGATCACGCCCTGCATCTTTCCCATGATACCCGTGACGGTCACCTTTTTCACGAAAAAATCACAGGACCGCACACAGGGAATCCGGAACGCCGTGTTTTACGGACTTTTTATTTTCCTGATTTATATCCTGATCACCGTTCCCTTTCATATCGCGGGCAGCACCCGGCCGGAAATATTCAATAATATCTCCACCAACGCCGTGCTGAACCTTGTTTTCTTCGCCATCTTCGTCACCTTTGCCTTATCCTTTTTCGGGCTTTTCGAAATCACGCTTCCTTCGGGTCTGGCCAACCGGATGAATGCCAAATCCGGGCATGGAAGCCTGGGCGCCATCTTTTTCATGGCATCCACGCTGACCATTGTTTCTTTCTCCTGTACGGGACCGCTGCTGGGAACCCTTTTGGTGGGAGTAGCCGATAAGGGGGCATGGCCGCTCACCGTTGGGGCGGCCGGGTTCGGCATCGCGCTGGGCCTGCCCTTCGCCCTCTTTGCCATGTTCCCGAACTGGCTTCAGTCGCTTCCCAAATCAGGCGGGTGGATGACGGACGTAAAAGTGGTGCTGGGATTCCTGGAACTGGCGCTGGCGGTGAAATTTCTTTCTAACGCTGACCTTGTCAAACAATGGGGGCTGCTGAAACGCGAGTTGTTTATCGGGCTCTGGGTGCTGATCGGGGTGCTGATCGTTCTGTACCTGCTGGGGATATTGCGCTTCTCCCATAGTTCACGGGTGAAACGATTCTCGGCCATCCGCGTCTTTTTTATCATCCTGTTTTCGGCTATTACGCTCTATTTGGTACCCGGACTTACAAACTCAAAATGGGCAGACCTCACCCTGATCAGCGGTTTCCCGCCACCCCGGTCATATAGTTATTACACACCGGAAAAAGGGAAATCGGGGATCTATGAACCCATGCACAATGATTTTGATGGCGCCGTAAAACTGGCGATGGAACAAAACAAACCCATCCTGATCGATTTTACGGGCTGGGCCTGCGTAAACTGCCGTCGGATGGAGGAAAAAGTATGGACCAATAAAACGGTTGACAGCCTTTTCCGGAATCAATTTATCGTCGTTTCACTGTACGTGGATGAAAAAAAGAAACTTCCCCTGGCTGAGCAAACGGTAGAGAAACTGACGAACGGAACGGAGAAATCCATCATCTCGGTGGGAAATAAGTGGTCCACTTTCCAGATAGAAAATTTCGGCGCCACTTCACAACCCCAATATGCTATACTCAGTCCGGGTAAAAAGGCGCTGACCAGGACGAAATTCTACACCCCGAACGCATCCGAATTTATCCGTTGGCTGAAATGCGGGCTGGAAGCGTATGAAAAATCCAAAAGCAAAGCAACAGATGGCCAATAAAAAACCGCCCGGGGTCTGTTGAAAGATCCGCGGACGGTTCAATTTGGTGTCATTCTGTACCAGCCTTCCGGTATTCTCCGCAGAAGCGGTATGGCAAGCAAACATGAATTCCTTGAGTCAGAATCTGTTTTACTCCGGTTGGAGATACAGAATGACAA
>CAYNSL010000201.1:0-3676 GCA_964399755.1 uncultured Chitinophaga sp.
AAGTCATACAGGTCATATAAGTCATTCAGGTCATACGGGTCATATAAGTCATATAGGTCATAGGGGTCATATAGGTCAGATTAGTCATATAGGTCATATTGGTCATTCCCCGAAGCAGCAGGTTCATTCCGCAAGAATATGACTAATGGGACTGATCTGACCTCATTCTCCCATCGCGATCTTATACGCCTTGATAAACAGGGCGCCCAGGTTTTTGTGCGGGGGCACATAGTCGTCGAAGATCTTGTCGGTAACCATTTTGCCCAGCTCTTTCCAGAAGGGGATCCATTCGATATTGTTACCGTTACGCAGTTTTTCGGTCAGTAATTTCAGGAAGGGATTGTTTACGGGCACATCGGCGATCTGCTTGGTGCCGATAATATGGGCATCGGGCGCTTTTTCCAGTATATCGTGGATCATCCGGTAACCGCCGCAGGAACCCATGAATACGATCTTGGAAGCCTTTGACATCTGTTCGATCGTATACGGCGCGTTGTAACTGTGCCCCCGGTTGATCGTCACCGTCGGAATGATCTTGTTTTTCTCCAGGTATTTGCAAAGGGCTTCCTGGGCTTTGGCGTCTTCATTGGTTTCTTCGGGTAATGGCCGGTTCATGTACAGGGAAACCGGTTTTCCCTTCACCGCCGTGATCGTTACCCATTGCGGGTTGCTCCCGTCGATCTTCCAGTTGGGGTTGCTGAACATATTGATCAGCCCGGGAAAAACGCCGATCCCGTCCTTGTCGCCGTAGATGAATAACTGGATCGCCACCCGGCCGCTGTCATCCGAGAGGGATTTGTAAGGCACTTCATACACGGGAGGTATCCCCAGTTCTTTGGTGAGGTCGATCCTCTGCGTACTGTCGGCCGACAGGAAGAGTTTGTTCAGGATATTATAAATAACGATGCCCCGTTTGTTACGCTGCGAAAGGTTGCGCTCGTAATTGGCCTGTATATTCTTCAGCATTTCGCCTGCGATGGGTTTCAGGGATTCGGCGATGCTGGCATAGGAGTCGGCCACATCCACCCCGTCTTCCAGTCCTTCGGATCTTTCGAGGTTACGGACAAAGGCTTTCATCAGCACCACGGCCGGGTCTTCTTCATCGGGGATGCTGCTTTTTGAAAAAGTGGACAGGAAATTCCCGAGCGTATTGAAACCCGCAGCCATCTTGATGAATTTCCGGTATTTGTCAAAGTGCAGGTTTACCAGCAGCGAATCGCCCTGCTGGTGCGGGGCGCGGGCCATCATCAGGGGATAAACGCCTTTTACAAAACTCGACGTATAAATAGAACCGTCCGAGCAAACCGCGAGGTAATACAATTCTTCTGCCGTGAGCGGCTGGATACTGCGGAAACGGATCTCCGACGCTTCATTATGCAGGCCGTTGATCACGTTCACAAAATTCTCACGGGCTTTTTGTTCCAGCCGCCTGCGCAGTGATTCATATTCAAAGGCCGTGTCCTTGTTCAGGGCGCGGGCCACATAATCCATACGGGTCTTCACCAGCAGTTTGTAATACTGGAGGGAATCGTCTTTGGCGGCATCGATCTCCTCGTAGGTGATTCTTTTGCTGACGATATTGTCAAGAAAACAGAAATACTGCTGCCCGTCCTTGCTCCGCGCCATTTTTACCACGGCCTTGATAAAATCGTCATCGGTGATATTGCGGATGATATACCCGAGTTTGTTATTGGCCTGCGCGTAGTCATAAAGCTGCTTGGGATATTTCCGCGCCACCGTGCGCACCAGGCTGTCGGCGAAAGGAATATCGGGATTAAAACTGAGCGTATTAAATGTTTTTTCAGGATGAAGCACGCAGTATTTCAGCACCAGCTTGTTCTTCGCGGCCAGGTAACCGGGGTTCTTGTCAAAGATATTCGCCGCCAGCAGGGCCAGCCCCGCGTCATAACTGAGTCGTCCCACAACGGGTTCGATGGAGGCGTTGTTCCGGTCAAGGGACACGCATTCCTCGTAAGCCGTGATGATGGACGGGAGGTTGATATAGTCTACTTTCTTCTCGGACCTTTGTTTCCAGTTACTGCGAAAATATTTCAGCACGTTCTCCAGTCCGTAGAGATAATTCACTTTAAGGCGGTGATCAAAGTTCTTGTCGCTTTCGATCATGTACTGGAGCAGGTCCGTTTTTTTCACGAGCGACTGCGTAAGCAGGAAATTGATCTCTTCGTCGGATGAAGGGGTGAACTGGTTATCGGGCTTTCCGTCGGCCCCCAGGATGGACTTTTGCTCGGCATCGATGGCATCGTGATTTCGCTGGCGCCTGAACTCGGGTTTATACGTGCCGGGGATTTTAAGCGTATCGGTCATGCTCACCCCCTGGGCCTCGGCCGCCACGGTCAGTAAAGAAAACAGGCATAAGACAAGGTATCTGGGGTTCGCTATCATAAGGATCGAAAGGCAAAGTTAACAAGCCCGCCCGACATGGGCTGAACGGGTTCGTGCCGTATTGATACAGACGTGATTAGCCATCAAAAAGCTGTATGGCAGACCCGGATATTTTTGACGCCTCAGGACCCGGGAGATACATATTAAGTTATCATTAAGTCTCTGTTACCGACCCGATTGAAATTTTACAGCCGGGGAATTCCCTTTAGGTTTGCGAAAATTTTCACGCATGGATCCAGGCAAAGGAACATTTTCGGAAAAAAAGCGCAAGATCCTGATCGCCGATGATGAACCGGATATCCTGGAGATCCTGAAATATAACCTGTCAAACGAGGGATATGAAGTGATCACGGCAAAGGACGGCGATGAAGCGCTCGAAAAAGCGCGCCGCACCCAGCCCGATCTCGTGATACTGGACGTGATGATGCCCCGTAAAACGGGCGTTGAAGTGTGCCAGCTGCTCCGGTCGCAACCGGCATTCAAAGAAACCCTGATCATTTTTTTAACGGCGGTAAACGACGAAGGCACCCAGATCAGGGGGCTGGAAACAGGCGCCGACGATTATATCAGCAAACCCATCAGCCCCAAAGTTTTTATCAGCCGGGTGAACGCCCTGTTCCGCAGGCTCAATAAAACAGAAGCCCGGGTGCTCAGCATTGAAAACATCACGGTCGACCCGGAGCGTTTTATAGTGAAAGTCGGTGATGAAGAAAAAGTGCTCGCCAAAAAAGAATTTGAACTGCTCTACCTGCTCGCCCTGAAGCCGGGGCGCGTTTTCCTGCGCAACGAGATCCTGAACCAGGTATGGGGCAATGATGTGATCGTGGGCGACCGCACCATCGATGTGCATATCCGGAAGATCAGGCAGAAATTAGGGATCGACTGCATTACTACGGTGAAAGGGGTGGGGTATAAGTTTGAGCTGTGAGCTTTGAGCTGTGAGCCGTGAGCTGCGGAACACCTGTCGGTAAACTGCCAATCACGAAATACATTGCCCCTAACTTTGTAAAATGTTTTCCACGAAGAACATTTCTCCCCGCCAGCTTTCCGCGTTTACGGCGCTGGTACTGGCCGTGCCTGTTAGCCTGCTGGTGTTCATCGTTGAAAAAAACGGGTGGTGGGCAGCGGGATCATTCTTCATTATTTTCGGCGGCGCCTACCTGCTCATTGCCTTCATGCTGGAACGTTTTATTTACCGGAAGATCAAACTGATTTACAAATTCATTTACCGCACCAAGGCCACCAAAAAGGAAGAAACCTATTATAAATATGT
>CAYNSL010000202.1:0-1629 GCA_964399755.1 uncultured Chitinophaga sp.
GGTAAGCATCGGAAACCCGGAAGGGGCAAAGAACCTCTACCGCGGGCTGAATTTATTCAGCCTCCGGCAATATGATTTTTGGGATTATACCCGGACCGTTTCGCTGATGGCGGCCATGGAACTCTTCAAGGCATACATCGCTTTTTTAGTGATCAGGGTCCTTTCAAAGATAAAATTGTCAAATCCTTTTACCTTGGAAATAGCTGTCATGCTGGATCGGATCAGCTATTATATTTTCGGTACATGGATACTGACGCTGATTTTCAATTTGCATTTAAAGTGGTTGTCGAAAAGCGTAGCCGGTTTGCAGGAAAACCTGCTACCCGATGAATTCATCCTGCTGGCGGGAGTGCTTTTCGTGTTTTCCCAGATATTCAGAAAAGGGGTGGAAATTCAATCCGAAAACGAACTAACCGTATAAGCTATGCCGATTATTGTAAACCTCGACGTGATGATGGCCAAACGGAAGATCTCGCTCACCGAGCTTGCGGAGAAAATAGACCTCACATTGGCCAATCTTTCCATTTTAAAAACGGGTAAAGCAAAGGCGGTACGATTTAGTACACTGGAAGCCATTTGCAGGGCGCTGCATTGCCAGCCGGGCGACATCCTTGAGTTTGTAGAAAAAGAATAAGCGGCAGGAGATGTAAAAGTCATGATCGCAATTTAAATCACAATAAGCCGCCGGCTTAACCTGTATTATACTTGCAGCGTTATTTAACTGAGTGCAGGGCGGATAACCCTACAGGATATGCGCATCATTTCCGCTCCCTCATTTCACGCAGGTATTCCAAATGATTTCTTCTTTTCCCATAACGTAATTATTGCCGGTTCTAAGTGCGGGGTTGAACTGAGGCGTACTTTTTAAAAAAATTATCCCCTGACTACTGTTTTAAGGAACACTTGCACATCTTCTGATTTCCCGATGGGTTCCAGCAGTAAAATGAAAAGATTGACCCCCGCGGCAAGCCAGGTGGCTGGATGCCTGAGCTTCCCGTATTTCCAGGCGCCCAATAGCAGCATGCCAAGGATCAGCGCCTGTGTATAATAAAGGGGGGTAATGATATTTATGTTTGGCCACGCTTTGCTATGCATATCGACATAAACATTCTGTATGCCCCGGCCCAGCGCGGGCATCATAATGATAAACACCGTTGATATCAGCCACCAGGCATGGTTTTCCAGTTGCTTCCGGTGCAGGATGCTTTTTACGACGGCGAATCCGAATGCGGTCATCATCACGATTTCCACGGCCGCCACGCCGTAAAAGAACCAGGGTTGAAAGGGTCCGAAACGATCCGGTGTCTCCATCGCCCGCTGGCTGTTCACGATATCCCGGTTCATCATGCTCAGCGCGGTTAAGCAAACGCCCCCTGCCAGGAACATGCCGATGATGCCGTTGGTCCGGTGTCTGGCCAGCTGACCGTGCGTGGCAAAATAGGGCTGTATGATCAGGTAGGTATACCAGGCTGTACCCGTCCAGTAATGTATATGAACGGACCAGGCGTTTTCGGAAAAATCGCCCCAGTAATCGCGGAAAATTCCCAGTTGCATGACGGCCATGGGGATGACCATCCATATATACAGGGTTTTATACTTGTTCATTTGCAGTCCTGGTCGGTTTAATTT
>CAYNSL010000202.1:1729-3670 GCA_964399755.1 uncultured Chitinophaga sp.
CGGTTTAATTTAATGATAGGGGTAGCGCCGTATTCAGACCCTCAGCGAGCCGCGGAATCCCCTTGCGGCATAATAAGATTCCGCGCCGTTGTGATAAAGGAAGACCTGGTTGTAACGACGGTCGCAAAAGACGGCGCCTCCGAGTTTCCGGATGGCGGCGGGCGTTTTTACCCAGCTCGAGGTTTTTGTATCGAAACTTCCGAGTTGCTGCAGGGCCCGGTATTCATCTTCCGTTAATAGCTCAATACCCATGTTCGCGGCCATATCTGCGGCGTTACCGGCGGGTTTATATTCTTTCCTGGATTCCCAGGCCTGCCGGTCGTAGCATAGGCTACGGCGGCCGTTGGGGCTTTCCGCCGAGCAGTCATAAAAAAGAAATTCGCCCGTTTTTTTATCATAACCCACTACGTCCGGTTCGCCGCCGCTGCGCTCCATTTCATCAAGCGACCAGAGCTTTTCAGGACTTGATTTCAGTTTTGCCTGGATGGCGGCCCAGGCAAGACCTTTATGCCGGTTCATGTTTTTCTCAAAACGGCTTTTCAGGACGCCCAGCAGTTCTTCCGTTTGCGATTTTGACAATGCTTTACTGTTTTTCTTTGCCATGATCAGTCATTTTAATTTCTTAACAATGTCTGCTCTTGTTTTGGTATTCTTTCGCTCACCCCTTTTTTCGCGTTAAAACAAAACGCCGGGATTGTTGGCATCCGATCACACCGTTCTGGTCTTTAAAAATACAAATTTCCGATTATGGAGTTCATGCAGCAAAAAAAGGGACAAACCAATTTTGTAAGCGCACATTTCATGGCCGGGCCTCCGGGACTTATTTCGTTTTATGCGCCTCCATGTCAATTTCAATTAGTTGCCCCTTAACGGCAAGACCCTTTACTTCAAGCCAGGTACCGGTGGGAAATTGCTTTTTGTAAATTGAATTGCGGAAGCCGGAAACTTTTATAAACTCTTCCATATTGGTTGTATAGATATTCTCCGCCACCACGTCGTCGTAGGTGTAGCCATAGTGCTGCAATATTTTTTCCAGGTCGCTGTAGCAATTTTTCATCTGTTGCTCCATATTTCCCGGGGCAACGATGATGCCCGCATCGTCCATGCTCACGGCCCCGGATATTTTCAGGTCGTCGCCAATCTTTACGGCGTGGGTATACCCGTACTCTTTTTCGAGCTTCGGACGAAGGTTGAAATATTCGGGTGCGCCGGATACTGTTTCCTTTACTTCCTGGCCGCTAGTTGTTTTGGAATGGTCGGAGTTTTTACAGGCGCCCAGCATGGATAAGCCGGTAAAAAGGAAGGCAGCAAATGAATACATCTTTATCATCTTTTGTTTGTTTTGGTGGTTATAATAATAGTTGTTCCGGAAAGGCGCCAACAGGTCCGGGCAACCGGACAGGCTGGCGTTAGCAATGCGATGATTTAAACAGGGTGATCATTGTTCGAGTATTTTTTTCAGGGTTGACAAACTGGCATCCATATCTTTCGGAAATTTTTTTTCCGCCATGGGTATCATAATGTTCAAAGGATAATTCAACCTGCCCGTATTAATCAGGGTTACTTTGGTTTGATCGCCCGGCAGCGATGCTGTCTCAAATATAACAGTAGCAGAAACGCGCATGGGTTTTACAAAACGAATTTCTGTTTCGATCTTTTTCCCTTCCACGATATTTTTAATTTCCTTTTCCCCTTTACCGGCGCTTTTATTACCGCTCCAGGCATAAATAAATCCAGGGGTACCATCCGTTCCCCTGAATTCTTCTATCCTGTTTTGCTTATCAGTCGTCGCCCATTTGTTGAACTGGTCCTGGTTTTTGATCAGTCTTAAAAAGTCAAATACTTTTTGCAGGGGCGCATGGATGACTATTTCCCGCCTGACGTAGTGTTCCTTTTTCATGAAAACCGCGAGGAGGAGCAGCAGGACAATGAGGCCTGCTA
>CAYNSL010000203.1:0-3592 GCA_964399755.1 uncultured Chitinophaga sp.
AGCAGCCACCACTGTTCGGGGTTTACCTGGAACCGGTCGGCCCAGTACTTCAGCCGCTCCACCGAATCCCGCTCGGGATCGATGCTGAAGGAAAGAAAATGCACCAGCTTGTTGGTCTTATCCCCCACCCGCTGGCCGTTGTGAATGGATTCCGCCATCCGCTTCATATTGCGGGTAAGACCGGGGCATATCGTGGGACAATGTGTGAAAAAGAAATCGGCGATCACGATCTTGCCCCGCAGGCTGTCCCAGCTCACTTTTTTTCCTTCCTGGTTCACCAGCGAAAAATCCTTTACCTGGTGCCAGACGGTATCGGTAACCCGTTTCCCTTTTTTGGTGACGGTTACCACCGAATCGGGCAGGTAATGCCCCGGCATCTTTACCGCGTTTTTTGTCTTTGCCTGGAATACAAAGAAAAAAACAAGGGGCAGCAAGAGGGCCAGCATCACGGCATATAGCGCTTTCTGATTCACTTGTATTATTTTTTCCGGAAGTTTTCCTAAAAGTCAGGTTGTGCCGGTAAGGCGGAAAGACGGGAATGGATGATGGGTACTCCCGCTTCTTACCGCCTTACCGTCTTCCCGGCAACAATAACTTTTATTTTTTTAAGATCGCTTCTAATCATATGACAGGTCTATTGCGAAAAAAAACCATTAAACCGCAGCGTTCCCGGCAGGTTTAATGGTTTTGGTTTATCGTAAATAATATCGCTTACTCCTTCCCGCCCTTCTCCCCGGGTTTTACTTCGGGCTCAATGGCTTTCTGGTGTTCTTTCGGCATCGTGGTCTCCTTGAAATGCAGATCGTATTTATTCCGGAGGGTCTTGTAAGAATGACCATCATAAATAAACGCGGCGATGAACCAGATAAACAGCATCAGGGGCACCACGATCGTCATGATCAGGTTGCGGATCTCATCGCCGAGGTGCATGAACACCGAAACGATATAATAGGCCTTGGCCAGCGACAGGATCGTAACCACGCCCTTGAGCGCCAGCCGGCGGAAATCGTCGGGAAGGTTCAGCAGGTACATGGTTACCCCGATTCCCAATTCGATGATGGTAATGATCAGCAATACCCAGAATGTGCGCCAGATCCGTTTTACACTGCCGGAAGACGGTTCATGGTGAAAGGTCACTTCCGCCGATGCCGCTTGATGTTCCATACTCATTTCGTTCGCGTTTTATTTTAAATAAGGTAAAAGCAAAGGAATACAAATACCCAAACCAGGTCCACAAAGTGCCAGTACAAACCGGCTTTTTCGATCATCAGGTAATGGCCTTTCCGGTCGAACACGCCTTTATACGCCATCACCAGCATGATGATATTGATGATCACGCCGGAGAATACGTGGAATCCGTGGAAACCGGTGATCCCGAAAAAGTAACCGCCAAAGGCCACAGGACCGGGTGTGGTAACATGATGTCCCTGGTAAGTGATCCCTTCCACAACGGCGCCCCAGGGGTTATGCCGCATGTTTTGTCCCCACAGTTCGATCTTTCCGTTCACCATCACGGCATGCTCACCCGTGATCAGGTGGTGCCATTCCCATGCCTGGCAGCCCAGGAAGGCCAGTCCGCCGATGATGGTCCAGAACAAATATTTGATCACGCCCTTGCGGTTGCCATGATGTCCCTCGTGCACGGCCAGCACCATCGTCACCGAACTCATGATAAGGATGAAGGTCATGATACTGACGAACAGCAACGGAGCGCCGCCATGGATACCCGGGGCGGAATCGAACACGTGGTTGGGGTTGGGCCAGTAGTTCTGGCTGAAACGGATCGAGCCGTAAGAGATCAGGAAAGCGCCGAAGGTGAAGGCGTCGCTCATCAGGAAATACCACATCATCAGTTTCCCGTACTCCACGTTAAACGGGCTCTTTCCGCCGCTCCACCATTTGGTCTGATGTACTGTTGCTGTTGTTGCCATAGTTATTTAAATTCCAGATAAAAAATTCCAAATCCGTTTGGGGAATTTTATTTCCCGATCAATAAAAAGAATACCAGCAGGTAGATCCATAACAGGTCTACAAAATGCCAGTAAGTCGCCGCTACTTCGATGGGCACCGCGCTGTACAGTTTGCTGCGCCCGGCATAGGCCCTTACCCACATGATCAGCAGCGTGATCACTCCTCCCGCCACGTGCAGGGCGTGTAACCCGAAAATCACGTATAAGAACTGCCCCGCACCCGCGCCGCGGAAAGTGATATGCTGCGCCCACAGCCCTTCGAAACCTTTGAGCTGCAGGTACAGGAACAAAACCCCGAGCAGGAGGGTCGCCCCGATCAATAACCGGTACTTCCCCATCTCCCGCTGTTTAAAAGAACGAAGGGCCATCTGCACCGTCAGGCTACTCAGCAGGATGGCCGCCGTGGAAAACCAGAATACTTTCGGCAGGTCCACCGTGATCCAGTTCGTCTGGTTGCTTTTCACGATATACGCGCTGGTCAGCCCCGCAAACATCATCAGGATGCTCCCGATCGCCACCCAGAGGGTGAACTTATGGGGATGAATCTTTTTTCGTTGTTGATTGCTCACAATATCCATCACATCTTTAATTATACCTTACTTAATAACAGGGCCAGCATCACCACTGGCAGATACATATAACTGCCAAACATCACTTTCCGTGCCGAACCCGCCTCCATCTTTTTATACAGGGTCACACATCTCCCGATCATGAACAGGTTCGCGCCGATCACCAGCCCGATACTGATCTTTCCTTTAATATCCCCGAAACTGCACATCCCGGTAAAATAGGGCGCGACCGATACCGGCACTAACAGTAACGAATACGCGATCGTCTGGAGGGCCGTGAATTTCGTCGGACCTTCCTCTGCCGGCAGCAGTTTGAATCCCACCGCCGAATAATCCCGGTGTGCCACCCAGGCGATCGCCCAGAAATGCGGGAACTGCCAGAAGAACTGGAAGGCGAACAGGATCCATCCTCCCAGCGCCAGGTCATTGTTTCCGGCGGTCCAGCCGATCAAACAGGGCAAGGCCCCCGGAACGGCGCCCATCAATACCGCGATTGAATTGACTTTCTTCAAAGGCGTATAGATAAAGGCGTAGAGAAACAGGCTGAAAGCCGCCAGTCCCGCCGTCAGCCAGTTGAAAAAATACCCGAGGATAAAACAGCCCGCCGCGCCCGTCACGATCGCGAAGATCCAGCCCTCGGCCACGCTCATTCTTCCCGCGGCCACGGGTCGTTTCGCCGTGCGTTTCATCTGCGCATCGGTGTCTTTTTCCACCACCTGGTTGATGGCATTGGCGCTGCCGGTTACCAGCATCCCGCCTGCAAAGAGCAGGAATATCATGCGCCAGGTGTGCACATAGGCCTCCGAACCCGGCGTCAGCAGGAACGCGATAACGCTGCTGAACACCACCATGATACTCAGCGAAAGCTTGATCAGCTGCAAATAATCTTTAACCTTCTTCATCTTCGCTTCCGCGTATTAATAAAAAGAACATTCCTTTTTGTCCCTCGCGACCGTGATCCCTTTTGGGAACATGGGCAGCATTGTTGCGCCCCTACGGGGCGCTGATATATTTCATTCAACGGTTCTACCGATCTGTTGCCCCGATGGGGCA
>CAYNSL010000204.1:0-3576 GCA_964399755.1 uncultured Chitinophaga sp.
ATACCTGGGTGCCCGACGGTCACTCTTCCGCCCCCACGGCCGGTTCGATGTTCCTCGCCGGCATCTCCATGAAACTGGGCGGCTATGGTTGTTTGCGCGTGGCCACTTACCTGCTGCCGGAAGGCGCCAAGGAATATGCCAATATCATTATTGTACTCTCTGCCATCGCGATCCTCTATGGCGCCTTCGCCACCATGATGCAGAAGGACCTGAAATATATCAACGCGTATTCTTCGGTGAGCCATGTCGGCTTCAGCCTGCTGGGCATCGGCATGCTGACGCAGACCGCCATCACCGGCGCGCTGATGCAGATGGTATCGCATGGCCTGATGACGGCCCTTTTCTTCGCCGTGATCGGCATGATCTACGACCGCACGCATACGCGGATGACGGCGGAAATGGGCGGACTGATGAAAGTGATGCCGTTTATTTCAACGGTGTTCTTTATTGTAGGACTTTGCTCGCTGGGTCTCCCCGGGCTGAGCGGTTTCGTGGCGGAGATGACAGTATTCATGGGTTCCTGGCAAAACAATGACCTGTTCCACCGCGTCGCCACCATCCTGGCCTGTATGTCCATCGTGGTTACCGCCGTATATATATTACGCGCGATCGGGCAAACCGCGATGGGGCCGATAAAGAACGAGTATGTACAGTTGAAAGACGCTGCTTGGAACGAAAGGCTGGCGGCCATCATCCTGGTGGGCGGTATCCTGGCGATCGGGATCATACCCGGCTGGCTGAACGACCTGCTGCGGCCGGCGGCAGAAATAATAATGAACCGCATCAGCGGAAAATAGAAAATGAAAAGTGACGATGGCTGTTTAACAACGATTCGTCACTCCCAAAAAAGGATATGCTGAATGATTTTTTGATACTGATGAAACCTGAGCTGGTGATCACGGCCATCATCTTTCTTTTGCTGTTTATCAAGATCGGCAAAGGAATGAAGAACGGACCGCTCCTGTCCATGATACAGGTATTATTACTGCTGAATTTCGCTTCCGGTTTCTTCTTCAACCGCGAAGGGACCCTGTTCGGCAATATGTACTATACCACGGGGCTGATCGTCCTGCAGAAAAACATCCTGAACCTCGGCGTTTACCTGATCTCCCTTGTCTGCGCCGACTGGCTGAAGAAAACGGAACACCTGGCCGAGTTTTTCATCCTGCTGCTTTCCGCCCTGCTGGGCATGTTCCTGCTGATCTCCAGCGGCAACCTGCTCATCTTTTACCTGGCGCTGGAATTGTCGAGCATTCCTGTGGCGGCCATGGCCAATTTCGACCTCTCCAAAAAAGTTTCTTCGGAAGCCGCCATGAAGATGATCCTGTCTTCCGCGTTTTCTTCGGGCATCCTCTTATTCGGCATCTCGCTGGTGTACGGGGCTACGGGCACCATCGGTTTCGCCGAACTTTCCGCGCAACTGGATGGGAGCGCGCTGCAGGTGCTGGCCTTCGTATTCTTATTCGCCGCCTTCGCTTTTAAACTTTCCATCGTGCCCTTCCATTTATGGACGGCCGATGTGTACGAAGGCTCGCCCATCGCCACCACTTCTTTCCTGTCGGTGATCTCCAAGGGCGCGATCGCTTTTATTTTTATCACAGCCCTGTATAAAGTATTTCAGCCCCTGCAGGAAGCCTGGTATATCATGCTCGTGGTACTGGCCATCGCCACGATGCTCACCGGCAATCTTTTCGCGATGCGCCAGCAGAATATCAAGCGTTTCCTCGCTTTTTCCTCCATCGCGCAGGTGGGTTTTATCCTGGTGGGTATCAGCGGCGGTAACAAGGCAGGACTGGTTTCCGTGGTTTATTTCATTCTCATTTATATTTTTTCCAATCTTGCCGCTTTCGGCGTGGCTTCGGTGATCTCTGAAAAAAGCGGGAAAGAAAATATTGATGATTACAAAGGATTGTATAAAACCAATCCTTTCCTGAGCTGGATCATGGCCCTGGCCCTGTTCTCGCTGGCAGGCATTCCGCCGACGGCCGGATTTTTCGGGAAACTGTTCCTGCTCTCGGCCGGCGCCGGCGGCGGTAATTTCTGGCTGATCCTGGTGGCCGGTCTCAACATGGTCATCTCGCTGTATTATTATTTGCGGATCGTGCGGGCTATTTTCATGGATAAAAATGACCGACCCATTGAACCGGTACAAACGAATTCCGTAACAAAACTGGGACTGATCATCTGTGCGGCGGGTATCGTGCTGGCAGGGCTGTTAAGCTGGATCTATGATTATATTCAATCCATTGCCGGTTCGTAAACTGATTAATTGAAATATTTCTCATGGCCATTAATAAAAATCACGAATTCGAGGAACTCAACGGCGTTAAATGCGGTATCGTGGAGCGGAACGTAAAACCCGAACGGGTGGCATTCTTAAAGGAGCTGCTTGCCTTTAACGGTTTTGAAGTGGTGGCTGTTCCCAGTCCGCCCCCCAAAACCGCGGCAGCCCCCGCGCCGAAAGAAGGGGAAGCGCCGCCACCCCCGCCCCCGCCCGCCCCGGAGACCTTTACCGTGGGGGTGACCGATTATACTTTTAATCCCATCAACGCTATTTTCGGAAGGCAGTTAAAGACCCGTGACGGCCATATCGTTACCCTCGCCTACTGGCACCAGCAGGAACCCGTGAGCCACGACGAGATCCCCTATTATGAACACCCCTGAGCCCAACCGCTGATCCCTCCCCCTGGAAGACCGCCGTTACCGGGCAAAATGATAAAAATCAAACCGGGTTGTGACCTCCATATCCGGAAAAAAGGCCGGTTAGTCATATCTCTGTATTTCTAAAAATGGACTTATGGCAACAAAAATGAAAACCCGCAAGTATGTTTATTTCTTCGGCGGCGGCCGGGCCGATGGTAATGAATCCATGAAGAACCTGCTCGGCGGCAAGGGAGCCAACCTCGCCGAAATGGCCGGTCACCCGCAACTGCGCCTGCCCGTACCCCCGGGCTTTACCCTCAGCACCGAAGTCTGCACATATTATTACGATCATAAAAAGAAATACCCGAAAGAACTGGAAAAACAGGTCGGCGCCGCTTTGGAGAAAACGGAAAAACTGACCGGCAAAAAATTCGGGGATCCCAAAAACCCGCTCCTGCTTTCCGTGCGTTCCGGCGCGCGCCGCTCCATGCCCGGGATGATGGAAACCGTATTGAATATCGGGCTGAACAGTTCCACCATCAAAGGGCTGATCGCGCAAAGCGGGGATGAACGATTTGTGTTCGACGCCTACCGCCGGCTGATCATGATGTATGCCGACGTAGTTATGGAAAAAGGATCCGGAACGGAACCGAAGAACGGGAAAAGCATCCGCAAGCTGCTGGATGAAAAACTGGAACATATCAAAAAGAAAAAAGGTTATGCCAGCGATACCGAACTGACGGTGGAAGAATTGAAAAACCTGGTCAGGGATTTTAAAAGAACGGTGAAAAAAGTGCTGGGCCGGGAATTTCCCGACGACCCCATGGAACAGCTCTGGGGCAGCATCGGCGCCGTCTTTGCCAGCTGGAACGGGAAGCGCGCGGTGGAATACCGCCGCATCGAAAAAATTCCCGACGAATGGGGCACGGCCGT
>CAYNSL010000205.1:0-1477 GCA_964399755.1 uncultured Chitinophaga sp.
ATCAGGCCCCTCAAAATGAAAGAAGAAACTACCGGTTACCTATACCCGACCCGTTCCTGAAGGGGCAACCCCGGTTAAACTTTTTACGATTCATTTTGTCTGATTGGCTAACTTTATTTAAACCCCGGACTAGATGAAAAAAGCGATCCCCATCCTGTTATTTCTTGCCTGTATTGCCTTATTCACCACCTGCAGCAAGGGCGGCGGGGGCGGTGGCGGCGGCACTACGCTCGATTGCAGCACCGTGGCCAACAAGGCTTTTGCCGCCGATGTAAACCCCACGGTGCAGTCATTCTGCAATACCGGCGGCTGTCATGCGGCGGGAAGTACCAATGGTCCCGGTCCGCTGACAAATTATGCTGAAGTATCCGCCGCTAAAAACCAGATCCGGGCAGCCCTCGCATCGGGAACCATGCCCAAGGGCATCACGCTATCCACCAGCGTAAGGAATTCTTTTTTGTGCTGGATCGACAGCGGAGCGCCGAATAACTGAATGCTAAGTTTTAAATGTTAAATGTTAAGTTGGGCGTGAGATAAAGTTTGTAGTTTATGGTTTATAGTTTGTGGTTGAGCGTGATTTGCGAAGGTCGTTTACTGTTCCTGAAACTAACATATTCACAGCATGTGAGATGCGAAGCATCGAATTACTGCGTCCTCTATTCTCCGGGATAGCGAAAACATAAAGAGTTCCGGGAAACCATGGGAATCAGGGATTAAAATCCTCTGCGAAATCTCCGCGTTCTTTGCTTCTCTGCGGTGAAAATAAATTGTAATGAATGTAACAACACGGCAACATGGAGACACAATATTTTCTTTGTGCAATCTCCGTGCCCTCCGTGTTCTCCGTGGTTAAAAAACCAGGTTCCCTTTGATAAAAAACTCTCCCCTTCATATCTCCATTCTCAATATATTTATCATCAAAACCCGCTGTGATGATAAAATACACCGCCGGCCTGCTCTGCTGTTGCATTGCCTGCAGCGTTTCGGCACAAACCGGGCTTTCGCCCCTGACCGTAGAAAAAATTATGCGCGATCCCAAATGGATAGGAAGTTCGCCGTCCTCCCCGCAATGGAGCGCCGACGGAAACACGCTCTATTTTCAATGGAACCCGGAAAAGGCGCCTGCGGATTCAACCTATTATATCACCCGGGATAATAAAACCCCCGTCAAAGCCAGCGGCGCGCAGAAAATGGCGCAGGTGCTTGACAACGACCTTGAATATAACCAGGCCCGGAGCGCTGCCGTTTATTCCAAAAACGGGGATATTTTTTACCGCGACCTGAAAACGGGAAAGACAAAACGCATCACGCAAACCGTGGAAAATGAATTCAACCCCCAGTTTGCGTTTAATGAAACCCGGATCGTTTATACCCGTAACCAAAACCTCTATGCATGGGATATAGCGGGTGGCGAGACCCTGCAACTCACCAATGTTAAAACCGGTGAACCGACAGCAACCACCACGGGAGGTCCCGG
>CAYNSL010000205.1:1577-3504 GCA_964399755.1 uncultured Chitinophaga sp.
CGGCAACCCGCAGGAACAATGGCTGAAGAACGACCAGCTGCAATATTTTCAGGTGCTGCGTGAAAGAAAACAAAAGAAAGAAGCCACCGATGAATACAATAAAAACGCGCCGAAGGAAAAAGAACTGCGCTCGATCAATATCGAGGATAAAAGTATACAGGGCCTGGTGGTAAGTCCCGACGGCAGGTTTGTGGCTTACCGGCTTTTCAAAGCCGCCACCGGCGCCAAAGCCACGATCGTACCCAGCTATGTAACCGAAACCGGTTTTACCACCGATATCCCCGGCCGCACAAAAGTGGGGGCCGCGCAGGGCGCTTATGAATCCTTTATGTACGACCGCGTAAAGGATACGGTGCTTGCTATTAAATCCGATTCCATACCCGGGATACGCGATATCCCGGATTATGTAAAGGATTATCCCAAACAGGAAGAAGAAAGGAAAAAAAGAAATAATCTTCGTCCCGTCATCTTCGGCGCCCCCAACTGGTCGCCCCGGGGCGGCTTTGCGGTCTATGATATCCGTTCGCAGGACAACAAAGACCGCTGGCTGATGCTTTTCGATACGGCTACCGGTAAACTGAGCCTGCTCGACCGGCAGCGCGACGAAGCCTGGGTGGGCGGACCCGGTACCGGCGGTTTCGGCGGCGGCAATACGGGCTGGATCGATGAAACGACGTTCTGGTACCGCTCGGAGGCCACGGGTTATTCGCACCTTTACACCGTAAACGTGGCGACGGGCGCCAAAAAAGCGCTTACACAAGGTCGTTATGAAGTGCAGGCTGCGCAGTTATCGAACGACAAAAAATATTTTTACATCAGCACCAACGAAGTGCACCCGGGCGAACAGCAGTACTACCGCCTGAGCATCGCCGATGGCAAAAAGGAAAGACTGACCGGCATGACGGGTTCCAACCAGGTGAGCCTCTCCCCCGATGAGAAATGGATGGCGGTGCTGTATTCCTATTCCAACAAACCCTGGGAGCTTTACCTGCAGGAGAACCCGGCGCCCGGCAAAAGCACAGGCATTGCCGCGCCCGTACAGGTTACCCATATGGCCCAGAGTGATGAATTCAGATCCTATAACTGGCGCGACCCGGAACTCGTAACTTTTACCGCATCCGACGGCGCCACGGTCTATGCGCGCCTGTATAAACCCGCCAGTCCCCACCCCAATAAACCGGCGGTATTATTCGTGCACGGCGCGGGTTATTTGCAAAATGCGCACAAATGGTGGAGCAGTTATTTCCGGGAATATATGTTCAACAACCTGCTGGCCGATAACGGTTATTATGTGATGGATATCGATTACCGCGGCAGCGCGGGCTACGGCCGCGACTGGCGGACGGGCATTTACCGGCATATGGGGGGAAAGGACCTGAGCGATCATGCAGATGCCGTGAATTACCTCGTGAAAAATTATGGCGTTAACCCCAAACATGTCGGTCTCTACGGCGGCTCTTACGGCGGCTTTATTACCCTGATGGCCCTTTTTACCGATCCGGATATTTTTGCCGCGGGCGCGGCCCTGCGACCGGTAACGGACTGGGCCAATTATAATCATGGCTATACCGCCAATATTCTGAACGAACCCTATAACGACAGTCTCGCCTACCGCCGCAGCTCGCCCTATTATTTCGCGGAAGGATTGAAAGGGAACCTGCTCATCTGCCATGGCATGGTGGATGTGAACGTGCATTACCAGGACGCTGTAAAACTTACCCAGCGACTGATCGAACTGGGAAAAGACAATTGGGAACTTGCGTCCTACCCGATGGAAGACCATGGATTCGTGGAGCCGAGCAGCTGGACGGATGAGTATAAGCGGATTTTTAAATTGTTTGAAACGGTGTTGAAGAGATGAGGTCGGAGGTTGGAGGTAAGAGGTACGAGCATTTCGTTATTTGATCAAGAAAAGTACTTATAGATA
>CAYNSL010000206.1:0-3438 GCA_964399755.1 uncultured Chitinophaga sp.
CGGATGCAGGAATACGCGAAGAAATACAATATGGTGATGATCGTTCCCATGTATGAGAAAGAACAGGCCGGCGTTTTGTATAACACCGCGGCTGTTATCGACGCCGACGGCACCTACCTCGGGAAATACCGGAAAAACCATATTCCCCACACTTCCGGATTCTGGGAAAAATTCTTTTTTAAACCGGGTAACCTCGGTTATCCCGTGTTCCAGACCAAATACGCGAAAGTGGGCGTGTACATCTGTTACGACCGTCACTTCCCCGACGGCGCGCGTTGCCTGGGCCTGAACGGGGCCGAGATCGTTTATAATCCTTCTGCAACGGTGGCGGGACTGTCGCAGTACTTATGGAAACTGGAACAACCCGCGCATGCCGCGGCCAACGGCTATTTCATGGGCTGCATCAACCGGGTGGGTACCGAAAAACCCTGGAACCTGGGCAAGTTTTACGGCAGCTCCTATTTCGTGGATCCCCGCGGGCAGATCTTCGCGCAGGCCAGCGAAGACAACGACGAACTGCTGATCGCCGAATTCGATCTCGACATGATCGAAGAAGTACGCAGCGTGTGGCAGTTCTTCAGGGACCGGAGGCCGGAGACCTATGGCAAGCTGGTAGAACTCTAAGCTTTGAGCTTTGAGCTGTGAGCTGTGAGCCGCAACAATGTAACAAACCGATACGCATTAAATAACTTTTATTTCCATTATGGCAATACGTAACAACAGGCTGAGCCGTGAACAATACGAAGAGAATTTCAGCGATATCCACCCGCCTTTCGAAAATAAGACCGCGGCGCAGGTGGATGCCAACCGCTGCCTGTTCTGTTATGATGCTCCCTGCACCAAGAGCTGCCCGACGCATATCGACATCCCGAAATTCATCAAGCAGATCGTTACCGACAATGTAAAGGGATCGGCACATACCATTTTCAGTTCGAATATCATGGGCGCGGGCTGCAGCCGGGTTTGCCCCGTGGAAAAATTATGCGAGGGCGCCTGCGTTTACAACCTGTTGGATGAAGCGCCCATACCCATTGCCAGGCTTCAGCGCTATTCCACCGAAAAAGCGATGGAGCAACAATGGCGGTTGTTTGAAAGAAAGAAGCCGGTTGGCAAAAAAGTGGCCGTGGTCGGCGCGGGACCTGCCGGCTTGAGCTGCGCCCATGTATTAGCAAGGGCCGGCATTGATGTGACGGTATATGAAAAAGAAAGCCGCGGCGGCGGGCTGATGACCTATGGCATCGCCGCCTATAAGGTTACGCCGCAATTCTGCGAGGAGGAAGTGAAGTATATCACGTCGATCGGCGGGATTGAGATCAGATACAACCAGGAACTGGGCAGGAATATTACACTGGCCGATCTGCAAAAAAAATACGACGCGGTTTACCTCGGTATCGGCGTGGGCATTGCCCGGCAACTCGGTATTCCGGGTGAAGAACTGGAGGGCGTGGTGGATGCGATCCATTTTATTTATACCCTGCGTGACAAAGGATACGATTCCGTACCCGTGGGTGATAAAGTGGCCGTGATCGGGATGGGCATGACCGCGATCGACGCGGCCACGCAGGCAAAAAGACTGGGCGCGAAAGAAGTAACCATGCTGTACAGGCGTACACAGGAAGAAATGCCCTGCACGGAAGTTGAACTCAACCTGGCCAAACTGGACGGCTGTGAAGTGCAGTGGTTGGCCGCGCCCAAAGAAGTAAAGGGTGAAAACGGGAAAGTGTCGCAATTGGTTTGTGCCGTTATGGAACTCGGGCATCCCGATCATAGCGGACGACGTTCCCCTGTCGATACCGGCAAAACATTTACGCTGGATGTAGATATGGTGATCAAGGCCGCGGGGCAGGTTCCTTTTACGGAACTGGTAAAGGACAGCGGGCTTGAAAATAAGAACGGAAAGATCGTTATCGATGATGCCGGCGCTACTTCCTTAAAAGGAGTCTTTGCCGGTGGCGACGCGGTGAACGGCGGCAAGGAAGTGGTGGACGCCGTGCAGGCGGGGAAAGACGGGGCGAAAGCAATCTTAGCATATCTGGAGATAGAATTTTAAATGCTAAATATTAAATGCTAAATTTTGAATGCTAAATGTTACGTGCTAAATGAAACGGCTAATAACCAGGCGATGATTTCATATTTAGCATTTAACATTTAAAATCTAACATTAACAAAATGGCTGATATACGTTCAGATTTCCTGGGCATCAAATCGCCCAACCCCTTCTGGCTGGCGAGCGCGCCGCCGACCGATAAAAAATATAATGTGCTCCGCGCTTTTGAGGCCGGCTGGGGCGGTGTGGTCTGGAAAACCCTGGGATCGCAGGTAAAAAATGTATCCTCCCGTTATTCCGCGGTTGATTATGGCGGGCAGCGTGTGATGGGACTGAACAATATCGAGCTGATATCTGACCGCCCGCTTGACATAAACCTGAAAGAGATCACCGAATGCGTAAAACTTTTTCCCGACCGCGCCATGATCGTTTCGCTCATGGCCGATAACGACCGTAAAAGCTGGCACGAACTGATCAAAAAAGTGGAAGACGCAGGCGCGCACGGGCTGGAACTGAATTTCGGCTGTCCCCATGGCATGACTGAACGCGGCATGGGCGCCGCGGTTGGACAGGATCCCGAGATCGCCTGCATGGTGGTGGAATGGGTGATGGAAGCCGCGACGATCCCGGTTATCACCAAACTCACGCCCAACGTGCATTCCGTGGTGCCCACCGGCCGTTCCGTGGTGAAAGCGGGAACAAACGCGCTGTCACTGATCAATACCATTCAGTCGGTGACCGGGGTTGACCTGGATACCCTGGTACCGAATCCCTATGTGGCCGGGAAATCCGTATTCGGCGGTTATTGCGGCCCGGCGGTGAAGCCTATCGCGTTGAAAATGCTGACCACCATCGCGCAGGATGAAATCACACGGAAAGTTCCCATCTCCGGTATCGGCGGTATCAGCACATGGAAGGATGCCGTTGAGTTCATGCTGCTCGGCGCCAGTAATGTGCAGGTATGCACGGCAGCGATGAAACATGGTTTCCGGATCGTGGAAGACATGATCGAAGGACTGAACAACTGGATGGATGAAAAAGGATTTAAAAAACTGGAAGATTTTATCGGCAAATCGGTCAACACCATCACGCATTGGGAAGATCTCGATATCAACTACCACCATATCGCCAAAATTAACCAGGACAAATGCATCCATTGCGGACTTTGCTATATCGCCTGCGAAGACACATCGCACCAGTCGATTAAACTTGAATACGGCAAGCCCTATAACACGTACACGGTCATCGATGAAGAATGCGTGGGTTGCAATCTCTGCAAACTGGTTTGCCCCGTCGACAACTGCATTACCATGGAAGTGCACCGCAAGGGCGAGGAATACCTGAACTGGATCGAGTGGCAAAAAAGGGGTCTGCCGTTGAACGACCACTGA
>CAYNSL010000207.1:0-3429 GCA_964399755.1 uncultured Chitinophaga sp.
AATATCAACACTCCGGTTTACATCTGTAACAGTTAACTGAATTCCAATTATTTCTTACCGATATTGCAAATTTCGGAAGTTTATCAAAACTGGCGACAATACAGCCGCACCGATAAAAGAATTCTTTAATGCCACCAAACGGAATTATAATCTTCAGTAAATCGTTATTGATTTCACATAGGCAACTCCCTAATTTAAGCAATTGATCTCCCTTATACAAAAAAACAATCCCTGAACTTCAACAAAATAATTGCAGTATTTTTTGGATTGCCCTTGCGACAATCCGATCCTCCGCTAACCGATTTTATTCGTTTAGAAACATTTAGAAACGATTATAAACGCAAGGGCAGGCTTGGCAGCACAAGCACTAAGAGTTTTTATCTAACCCAAAAAGGGTATATGAAAGCGGAAAGCAAGGTTGAAAAAACTGCCCGGAACTATAGGCGCCGAACGAAGGAAAGATCTCCGGTCGTTTTATCAAAGTGGAGGAATAGCGATTTTAATAGATGCAGCAACAGCTTATTACCCCAGCTCCTGATGCATCACTTCAGCCGCAACATCAATTTCCTTTTCCGTATTGAAAATATGCACGGAAAACCGGATGCCGTTAAACCCGAATTCCTTATGCGTGGGGCGGATGCTTATTTTATATTTGTCAAGGAGCATTTTTACAAAAGCTGTCCGCTCAAAACGCTCCGCCAGCAGCAGGGTAAGCATGGGCGAAGCGAGCGGGCCTTCCGCCGGGCTCAGCAGGGTTGCGTTTTTCAGATCTTTCAGTTTTTCATACAACCGGTTCCGCAACGATAAATTATGTTCTTCCACTTTCCGGATGCCAACGGATGCAAGATATTCGATGGCTTTCCCCAATCCCAAAATACAGGCCAGGTTCACGACGCCGTTCCCGTCGTTATACGTATTATGCGATTCTTCAAATTGCATGGGCCGTATAATATCCTGCGCCTCTTTCGACAGGTAGAGCAACCCGGTTCCCTTCGGACCCATCAGCCATTTATGCCCGCTGGTGGCATAGGCATGACATCCCAGTTCCTTTACATTCACCGCAATGGCCCCCGCCGCCTGGGCGCCGTCCACAATACATAAAGCGCCCTGCTCCCGGGCAAGGGAAGAAATCGCGGCCACCGGCACGCGGAGCCCGGTGGAGGAAAAAACATGACTGACGCTGACCAGTTTAGTTTTTCTCCGGAGTTGCGCTTTTATCCGGTCCAGGATCATATCCCCATCGTTTTCCCCCGGCGGGATATGTATCTTATCGACCCTAACGCCGTAATATTTTTCAAAATATTTCCAGCACAATAATCCGCCGCCATGCTCCTGGTCGGTGGTCAGGATCCGGTCGCCCGACTGCAGCCGCAACCCCTGGGCAAGGGCATTCATCCCGTTCGTCGTGCTGTGGGTGATCAGCATTTCGCCCATATCGCAGCCGAGAAATCCCGCGGCAATGCTTCTCGTTTTTTCGGCCCATTCTTCCGCGCCGGACCTTCCGTAAAATTTTACCGGGAAGGACTCCAGTTCCTGCCAGGTTCGCAGCGATGCTTCGATCGTTTCCCTGCGGCAGGGACCCAGGGTTCCCGTATTCAGGTAAGTAAGCCCTTCTGAAAAAAGATACTCGTTTCCCGGCCCGCCCGCAATAAATGAACCGTCCTGCGCATGGGCCGCTGAAAATGGAAACAGGCTGTTGGCCAAAAGGCCTCCCGCCGTGACAGAACCCATCTTCGTTAAAAATTTTCTGCGGTGATGCCTGATCGGTTTCATGCTGCTCAGTTTTTATATACAGAAATGATAAAATAAACCCGCTGCGTCCCGGCGCTCCCCCTAATTTACAAAACTCCCCTGTCGCGCCACCCCCTTTTTTCCTAAACGCTTTTATCCGATCTTGCGCCAAATGACCCCCATGGAAATAAAAAACATATTCGACCCTTCCGTAAAACAGGAAATCATCTCGCGCATCCATAAACTGACCCCTGCCTCGCAGGCCGCCTGGGGAAAAATGAACGTATCGCAGATGCTGGCGCATGTGGGCATGCCGGTGGGTGTAGCCCTGGGACTGCGCACCGTAAAAGGCAACTGGTTCATGCGCCTGGTACTCCCGCTTTTCAAAAGCACTTTATACAACGGCACTCCTTATAAGCAGGGGCTTCCTACCGACAAATCCTACGTCATGACCGGCCAGGAAAAAGATTTTGCAAGGGAGAAAACGGAATTACTCGGTTTGCTGGACCGTTTTACCGAAGCCAATATCATCGACCGCCCCCACCCCGTTTTCGGCAAACTAACCAAAGACCAGTGGAGCCGGGCCACCTGGAAACATTTGGATCATCATTTGAGGCAGTTTGGAGTGTGAGGGGATTGGCGATTGCGGATTGGCGATTGCAGATTGCGGATTGCAGATTGCCAATTGCATCTTTTATCCCGATGCTCCGGGATGGTGAGAACTGTCAACTCAGCCGGAATCCTGATCAAAATCATAGTCGCCTTACACAAGGCACGGTAGCTTTGGCTGCATAATCCTGTCATGACCATCTGGAAAAATATTATCCGAAAGCCTACCTAGTTCCCGAAGGATTCCCCCCTTTTTTTACTATCCCCTCATAGCGGTCAGCCCCGCTAAAAATCACATTATGCGAACAATCATTGAACCCTTCCGTATCAAATCGGTGGAACCGGTTTATTTCAATACCCGGGAAGAAAGACTGCGGATCCTGGAAGAAGCCTGCTATAACCCCTTTCTTATTCATGCCAAAGACGTGCTGATCGACCTGCTGACCGACAGCGGCACATCCGCCATGAGCAGCCGGCAATGGGCCGGGATCATGCAGGGCGATGAATCCTATGCCGGCAGTCCCAGTTTTTTCCGTTTTGAACATACCGTGCAGTCCATCACGGGCATGCCCATTATCATCCCCACGCACCAGGGCCGCGCGGCGGAAAAGATCCTGTTCACGATCCTCGGCGGAAAGGGAAAATATTTTCTCAGCAATACCCTCTTCGACACCACCCGCGCCAATATCGAATACAGCGGGGCCGAAGGGATCGACCTGCTCTGCGAAGAAGGAAAATATCCTTCTATCCCCGCTCCCTTCAAGGGCAATATGGATATCGCCGCGCTGGAAAGAACGATCATGGAGAAAGGAGCGGGAAATATTCCCCTCGTGATCATGACCATCACCAATAACTCGGGAGGCGGGCAACCCGTGAGCATGCACAATATCAAAGAAGCAAAACAGGTCTGCGCCCGGTACGGGATCCCCTTTTTTATCGATGCCTGCCGCTTCGCGGAGAACAGTTACTTCATTAAACAGCGGGAAAAAGGATTTACGCATACCCCCGTTCCGGAGATCGCCAAAAAAATTTTCTCCTATGCCGACGGCTGCACCATGAGCGCCAAGAAAGACGCGTTTGCCAATATCG
>CAYNSL010000208.1:0-3421 GCA_964399755.1 uncultured Chitinophaga sp.
TTTTACCTTCCAGTTCAGGGGCGCTTCATACTGCAGGGCTACTTCTATACGGAGCTTTGACCAGCCCTCCCGGGCCGGTTCAAGGGAAAGCAGGATGGCGCTGAATTTCTTCTCTTCCTCCGGCGATTCATAATTTCCTTTGAGACGGCATGTACCGGCGCCCTCAAGCGGTACGTTCAGGTTGTTCAGCCGCGAAAACAGGTTTTTGTATTCCTTTTTCGCCTTATCAAAACTTTCGGTTGTCAGCATCAGGGCTTCCCAGCTGCAGGATTCCTTTTGGGAGGAATACCGCGTAAAGAAACTTTCTTCGGCGCCGCTGACCCTGAAATTGCAGCGGTAGTCGGTCGATTGCGGCTGTTCGGAAATCATTTCACCCATCAGGTGCGAAAAGCGGCTGGGGTAATCGTTCAGCACTTTCAGCAGGTCGGCCGCCACGCCGCCGGCGGCGGGCCATTTCAGTTGGGCGCGGAGCGGAAGGACAAACAGGAAAACAATCGTAATAAGTGCAAGTGTTTTTACGGCGTTTTTCATGCGTTTGGATTTAACAGGCGTTTAACCGGGGTCAATATTATAAAAAATTAATTTTAAAGTCTATTTTTAAAATGACCATATCCGATCCCTGCGAAAAAACGACAAACTATGAAAAATAAACATCTTGCCCATCATTACCAGTCGGCAAAAATTTACCGGCATTATTACAAACCCTCCGTTAATTTCTGGCGTCTCCTGAAATCGGTGCTAAGCGTGCTGATCTCCGGTTCTTCGGCCGCGGCCACGCCTTACCGGAGACATAAATAAATCGGGCCTCATCACGGCAACAGGAACTAACCCCCAACGATAAAAAAGTCCCGCCCCGGTATTCCGGAAGGCGGGACTTTATCTTTCCGCGGGCGGCTTATCAGTACATCCGCACATCGCGCATATTCCGTTCCATCATCCGCGGCATGCCCGGTATGGTCTGCTGTTGCGCGCCCTTTCCGCCCATGCGGTTCAGGTTGAACAGGAAGCTGACCATGAAATATCTTTTCAGCACCATGCTGCGCACGTCTTCCACGTAGTTGTCGGTGGCCGTGCGGGTGATGCTCTGGTTCTGGTTCAGGATATCATTCACGGAGAATTTCAGTTCGCCGTTTTTCTTCTTAAAGAGTTGCTTGCTGAAGCTGGCGTTCCAGAGCGGGATGCTCTGGTTAAATCCTTCCCCGCGGCCGGTATTGACGAGGTAGTCGAAATTGGTGGCCAGGAGAAAATTCTTCGGCAGGGTCAGCGTCACATCGCCGGAATAAGTCTGGGTATAGTATTTCAGATCGTCGCGGCCATCGGAGTAATTGACATGCGTGTAGGTAACATTCGCCTTTACGCCGAAATCAATCTTTTCCTTGTTGATATTGATCCCCGCTCCCTGCGTGATGAAAAAGGTTTTCGTAAAAAGCTTCTGATGCTGCACCAGGCTCACATCGCGCATGAGGTTCATATTGTTGGTTACGTTCACGCTCGATCCTTTCAGTTTGGGATTTTTGAAGGGCAAACCCAGGGTAACAAAAGTGTTCAGATTGTAGTACCCGTTTACATTGGCATAGGTTGTTTTTTGTATCGGGCCCAGCACGCTGATATCGTTGATGATCCTGTTGCGGATCAGGTTAAAATTGATATTGGCCGCGATGAATTTAAAGGTCAGCGCGTTAAACGTGTTATAACCGAGGTTGATATTATGCGTGAACTCCTGCTTGAGGTTTGGATTCCCGATCTTCTGGTTCAGCGAATCGGTCAGGTCGGGCACATTCTGTAACTGTGTAATTGAAGGCTGGCTGGTCCGGCCATTATAGCGAAACCGGAGGTTCTTGGTCCGCGCCGGCGTGAAATTGAAATTGAAGGTGGGGAAGATATCCGTATACACGTGACTGTTCAGCGAGTCTTTACCCGTAGCCGCCTGGAAGCTTTCCGTTTCCAGGTTGGAGCGCTGCACGCTGAATCCGAGCTGGTAATTATATTTTTTCTCCTGCACCCGGTAATTGGCGCCGTAGCGGTGGGCCGTGAACAGGTTTTCAAAATTATTGGTGAGCAAAAGATTGGGCACGTCATATTTTCCCGAGCTGGCGTTATAGTTGGTGGTCGATTTGTCGGATGTGCTCAGGTTATGTATATACGCGTAATTCAGTTCGATCAGTTTGTTCAGTCCCATGGGTTCGGTATAGGAACCGCTGAAAGTGTTGTTGCGTTGTCGGGTCGACTGGTCATTGATCTGGTTCTGTACGAGCGAACGGTAAACGGTTCCGTTGGGGAGGAAGAATTCATTATCAGAATAAGTGGACCCGTCGCTGTTGCTGCTGCCCGTGGTGTTGTTCCATCCAACGGTGATCGTTCTGCCGATCTTACCGAATTTATGGCGGAACAATAACTCTCCCTGGTAGGTATTCCCTTTACGTTCATTCGTTCGTTTACTTTTCGTGGTAATGGCCAGGTATTCCGCGCTGGCCGTTTGGGAACGGCTGAACGAAGTGTCATCGGTCATGCTGTTGGAATGCTGCAGCGTGAGCCGGGGCGTGTATAAAATGGAATTCATCGAGTCGATGGCATATTCAAAACGCCAGTTGAACCGGTGATTCGTGTTTTCGTTGATTGAGGCCGACAGGGGCACATTACGGGTAACAATGGAATCGCCGTTGTAATACTTGGTCACCCGCTGGCTGTTTTGTTCCTGGTGCGTATTTGAGTTCGACACAAAATAACTGCCGGATACTTTTATTTTGGGGCCCCATTGATCGGTATAATTGAGGCCGGCCGAGAACGAGCGTATCAAACCGCTACTCCCGCTGCCACCGCCGAAACCGCCGCGGCCGCCGCTGATCTGCATACCCCCGCCGCCGAAACCACCGCCACCGCCAAAGCCTCCGCCTCCTCCGCCAAAACCACCACCACCACCGCCGCCGCCGCTAAATCCGCTGAAGCCGCCCATGGAACTGATGATATCGGAAAAAGAAAATCCCTGCTTATTGATATTATTGGCATTTAACAGCAGCGAGATCCGCTGGTTGCCGTTGAATTTATTAACGCTGAGATTGGTTTCATACCGGTTGTCGCTGCCATAACCGGCCAGCGCCCTTCCGAAGAATCCTTTATTACGGTCTTTTTTCAGTTTGATGTTTAGTGTCTTGGTCCGGCTGCCGTCGTCGATCTTGGTGAATTTGGCCTGGTCGCTCATATCATCAAACACCTGTACGCTTTCGATCATGTCGGCGGTCAGGTTCTTGGTGGCGAGCTTGGGATCGTTGCCGAAAAATTCCTTGCCGTCCACCAGCACTTTCTGCACCTGTTCGCCCTGTGTCTTTACGGTACCTTCCTTATCCACTTCCATCCCCGGTATTTTTTTCAGCAGGTCTTCCAGCGTGGCATTGGGTTGCGTTTTGAAACCGCTGGCATTGAA
>CAYNSL010000209.1:0-3335 GCA_964399755.1 uncultured Chitinophaga sp.
GCCTTCCGCAACGAGATCGTGGCCCGGCAGTTTATTTTCCGGATGCGCGAATTCGAACAGATGGAGATGCAGTTCTTCATTCGCCCCGGCACGCAGAAAGAATGGTATGAAAACTGGAAGGCAGAAAGGCTGCAATGGCACCTGCGGCTGGGCATACCCGAAAGCAAGTACCGTTTCCACGATCACGTAAAGCTGGCGCATTATGCCGACGCGGCCTGCGATATCGAATTCGAATTCCCGATGGGATTCAAGGAAGTGGAGGGCATCCATTCGCGCACCGATTTCGACCTCAGGAACCACCAGGAATACAGCAAAAAGAAAATGCAGTATTTCGACAATGATATTGATCCCGCCACCGGCAAGCCTTTCGGAAATTATATTCCCTACGTAATTGAAACCTCGATCGGTCTCGACCGCATGTTCCTGCTGGTGATGAGCCACGCTTATGAAGAGCAGGACCTGGGCACGCCGGAGAAGCCCGACAGCCGCGTGGTGCTGAAACTGCCCCCGCAACTGGCGCCCGTGAAGATGGCCATCCTCCCGCTGGTGAAAAAAGACGGGCTGCCCGAGATCGCCACGCAGATCATGAATGATTGCAAATCCGCCTTCCGCTGTTTTTACGAGGAAAAGGATACGATCGGCAAACGCTACCGCCGGATGGACGCGATCGGCACTCCTTTCTGCGTTACGGTGGACCAGCAGACCAAGACGGATAACACCGTTACCATCCGGTACCGCGATTCGATGACACAGGAAAGGGTGGCGATCGACCAGTTAAAAGGGATCGTTCTGGCCGCCATCAACTGATCCTCACCCGGAGCAATCACTCCTGCTAATAATAGAATTTCAGCGATTTGCGTTCCGCCGGGCACCCGGCCCGGAATCGGGCAATATCCCGGTAACGGGACCGCTACTTAGCCCAATGTAATGGCAATCAACCTCCCGGCTGACCTATATCATAATCCCGGCGGGCCTTTCAGGGTACTTTGAGCCTTGTTTTAACCCCTCAATAACTCAGAAATGGAAACCACAGCATCACCCTCCGTAGAAAAGAAAACGGCGCCGAAGGATCAACATTCCGTTTCCATCATGGATGGAAACGAAGCCGCCGCCTATATCGCTTACAAGACCAGCGAAGTCTGCGCCATTTATCCCATCACGCCCTCTTCTGCGATGGGCGAATGGGTGGATGAATGGAGCAGCAATAACCGGAAAAATATTTTCGGCGAGATCCCCAAAGTGATCGAAATGCAGAGCGAAGCCGGCGCCGCGGGCGCCATCCACGGCGCGTTGCAGGGCGGGGCGCTGGCCTCCACTTTTACCTGTTCACAGGGATTGCTCCTGATGATCCCCAACATGTACAAAATTGCCGGCGAACTGACCCCGGCCGTATTTCATATCGCGGCGCGGGCCATCGCCACGCATGCCCTTTCCATTTTCGGCGATCACAGCGATGTGATGGCCACCCGTTCCACCGGCTGGGCGCAACTCTTCGGGAGCAACCCGCAGCAGGCCATGGACATGGCCCTGATCGCCACGGCGGCCACGCTGAAAGCCAAGATCCCTTTCCTGAATATATTCGACGGGTTCCGCACTTCGCATGAGCTCAACCAGGTATCGGTGATCTCTGATGAAATCATTCGCAGGATGATCGACGAACAGGCGGTGAACGAACACCGTCACCGTGCGCTCAACCCCGAACATCCCTTTGTGCGCGGAACGGCGCAAAATCCCGATGTATTTTTCCAGAGCCGCGAAGCCTGCAATAAATATTACCTGAACGTACCCGGTATCGTGACCGAAACCATGCAGCAATTTGAAGCGCTGACCGGCCGCTCTTATAAATTATTCGATTATTACGGACACCCCGAGGCCGAACGCATCATCGTGATCATGGGCTCGGGCTACGGGCCTGTACATGAAGTGACCGATTTCCTGAACGACCGCGGGGAAAAAGTAGGGTATGTTTGCGTGCACCTGTTCCGCCCGTTTTCGGTAAGTCATTTTCTGGACGCCATTCCGCCCACCGTGAAAAAGATCGCGGTGCTCGACCGTTGCAAGGAACCCGGCGCCATTGGCGAGCCCCTTTACATGGATGTGGTAGGCTCCCTGCATACCCACTGGAAATTCGAAATGCCGGAGATCATCGGCGGGCGCTACGGACTGGCATCAAAAGAATTCAATGCCGGGATGGCGAAAGCCGTTTTCGACGAACTGAAAAAAGCGCATCCCAAAAATAATTTTACGATCGGTATCGATGATGATGTCACGCATACCAGCCTGTCCTGGGATAATGATTTTTCCCTCGAACACCAGCACCTGTTCCGCGGATTATTCTTCGGGCTGGGCGCCGACGGTACGGTCAGCGCCAACAAGAATACCATCAAGATCATCGGCGAAGTGACGGATGATTTCGTACAGGGGTATTTCGTGTACGATTCCAAGAAATCGGGTTCGCTCACGGTATCGCACCTGCGGTTTAGCGAACACCCCATCCGTTCCACCTACCTCGTCAATTCCGCCAACTTCATCGCCTGTCACCATTTTAATTACCTGAAGAAATACGACGTGCTGAAAGATGCGGAGAAAGGGGCGACCTTCCTGCTGAACTCTCCCTATGGAAAAGACGAGGTCTGGCAGCAACTGCCCCAAAAAATACAGGAAGAGATCGTTCACAAGCGCCTGAAATTTTACTCCATCAACGCCTCCAAAGTGGCGCGGGATTCGGGCATGGGTTCGCGGATCAACGCCATCCTGCAAACCTGTTTCTTCGCCATTTCGAATGTGATCCCAAGGGAGGAAGCGATCCGTTATATCAAAGACGCGATCCGGAAGACCTATGGCCGCAAGGGCGAGGAAGTGGTGCAGAAGAATTTTAACGCCGTTGACCAGACCCTCGACAATCTCTTTGAAATCGATTATTCGGGTTATGCCATCGGCCACCGGGAGATTGAGCCGCCCATCAGCGGGGATGCCCCCGATTTCGTGCAGCACGTGCTGGCCAGAATCATTTCGGGTGATGGCGACCGTTTACCAGTAAGCGCTTTTCCCGTGGACGGCACTTATCCTTCCGGCACCACCAAATGGGAAAAAAGGAATATCGCCGACCAGGTGCCCGTCTGGGACCCCGAGCTCTGTTCGCAGTGCGGTAAATGCTTTTTCGTTTGCCCGCATGCCGCGATCCGCGTAAAAGTGTACGACCGCGAACTGCTGGGCAATGCGCCTTCCTTCTTCAAGCATACGGATCCGATCGGAAAGGAATTCTTTAAGGACAAAGAAGCCTATACCCTGCAGGTGGCCGTGGAAGACTGCACCGGTTGCAAGCTCTGCACCGA
>CAYNSL010000210.1:0-3277 GCA_964399755.1 uncultured Chitinophaga sp.
CGACTGACAACTGACGACTGCCGACTGACGACTGTCGATTGCTGACTGTCTATCGCTGACCTCCCTCCCTCCTCCGTTTCCGCAACAACCCCATCACCAGTATTCCCAGCAATACCAGCCCGAATACGATCCGGAGAATGGCGTTCCTTTTCTGCCTTTCCCGGAGCCTGTCCTGCACTTCCACAATTTTTTTGATTTCCTGTTCCGCGGGTACCGCTTCGATCTTCGCCTGGTTCCTTTCCCGGGCGGCAGCGAGGCTGTCGCGGATCAACCCGATCTTTTTACGCACCGAATCGGCCAGTGAGTACCGGTATTGTTTGGACTTCGGGACATCCTTTTTGCCCTGCGCGTATAGTCCGGCTGGGAAGGAAAGCAGCATGCAAAGAATAATATACTTTATCATGACCGGAAATTAAGTGAAATTTTATGTGGCGTGGACCGGTGATCTGCCCGCCGTAAAAATGGGTAAGCAAAAAAAATATGGTATAAACAGTTTCCCGGTTTACCCTTTTTATGATGTTGCTGAATGAACCCTGAACCCTAAGGAAGGAAGTTATTACTGTCTTGCCGGGATTTTTATTTCAACCGGCATATCCCGTACCGATTGCGCGGAAAGATCGCCCAGGGTCTGGGCCGCGGAAACGGTGGCATCGTCGGAATACAGCTTCGACATTTTGCGGCTGTCTTCCTGGGCAAGTGAAAAAGTGATAAGGACCATCACAAACAAGATGACCACCAGATTTTTTTCGGATAAGATCCCTTTCATATTCGGTTAACGGTTGGGTGCAAATTAATAATAAATCTCTAACTACGTTCTGTACGAACAAGGTATTTTTAAGCCTAAAGCTTTGTAAAGCTGTTATTTAAGCCGCCAATATAGTCCAGCAGCTCTTTTTTCCCCGTATTATTCACAACTGAGCTTAGGAAATAAGGAGGGGATTCTTCCCACTGGCCGGCCAGGGCCTCCATAAACAACTGAATATTCCTTTCAACCGCTCCGGGTTTACTCTTATCCGTTTTGGTGAATACGATCACGAAGGGGACTTCCCATTCGCCAAGACGGTTGATAAATTCGATATCAGCTTCCTGCGGTTCATGCCGGCTGTCGATCAGTACAAACAAACAAACAAGGCTTTCCCTTTTCCGGATATAGGCGCCGATCATATTGTCCCAGTTGTTCCGGGCCTTCTGCGACACCCGCGCATAACCATAGCCGGGAAGGTCGACCAGGTACCAGTTTGCCTGCTTCTTCTTTTCGTGGCTTCCTCCTTTCGGGGATGACTGCGAAAGGATCTCAAAATGATTGATCAGTTGCGTCTTTCCCGGCGTAGATGATGTTTTGGCCAGGTGCCGGTTGCCCGTGATCATGTTGATCAGCGAAGACTTGCCCACATTGCTCCGCCCGATGAACGCGTATTCGGGAAAATCCGGCGGCGGACAGTCTTTGTAACCAGGACTGCTTTTTACATAATGAGCGGAAAGGATGTCCATGGGTCAAAGTTAGGTGAGAGAATTTTGGAATTTTGAAATTGGGAAATTTTGGAATTGCCCTTATGCGAATATTCACTATTATAATTTCAAAAACTTTAATAGCTGAGTATTAAAACAGCCGGTTAAAAGATGAAAGCGGACTGCCGACTGTTGACTGTAGACTGTCGACTGCAGACTGTAGACTGCAGACTGCCGACTGTCGACTGCCGACTGCCGACTGTCGATTGCAGACTGCCAACTGCCATCTCTCCTCTCTCAACTTTCACCTGACTAACGTACCTTTGCGCACCATGTCAAACCCCCTCCCCCACGACCATATCATACCTTTCAAGGGATCGGAGAAGACCAAGAAAGAACAGGTCGCGGATATGTTTAACCGGATCGCCGGCGGTTACGATCAGCTGAACCGGTTTTTATCGGCGCGCGTCGACCTGCGCTGGCGGAAAAAGGCCATCCGACTGCTGAAAAAGGACAGGCCCCAATATTTACTCGATGTGGCTACCGGTACGGCCGACATGGCTATCCTGGCCTCCCGCATCATGGGACCGGTGAAGATCGAGGGGATCGATATTTCGGAGAACATGCTTGAAATCGGGAGAAAAAAAATTGAAAAAGAGGGACTTGGGGATAAGATCCACTTACAGACCGGGGATTCAGAAACAATAAATTTTGCAGAAAATACGTTTGATGCCGTGATGGCGGCATTTGGCGTGCGGAACTTTGAAAACCTCGAAAAAGGGCTGGCGGAAATGTTCCGGGTATTGAAACCCGGAGGCCGGCTGATGATACTTGAATTTTCAAAACCCCGGCGTAAGGCGGTAAAAAGAATATACAACCTGTACATGGGTATCGTGGCCCCGCAGGTGGCCCGCTGGTTCCGGCAAAACCGGGAAGCCTACCAATATCTTTGCGAATCGGCCAATGCCTTTCCCGACCGTCATGCATTCACGGACATTTTAAACAAACTGGGATTTACTGAAACCGGGTTTCAGCCCCTTACATTAGGAATATGCTGCATTTATTCAGGAAGAAAGCCTTGATGAAATATGGTTGCATGCCGGTCCTCTTTGCGGGCGCCTGTTTGATCAGCATGGGCGCGGGCGCGCAGATCGACCGGGTGGAAATGAACCAGTCCGACCACGACGCCCTTCCCTATTATTTCGGGATCTCCATCGGCGTTAACCTGGCGAGGTTCCAGACCGACCTGCATTCCAGTTTCCTGCAGAACGACAGTATTTATATTGCTGAGCCCAATAATTCGGGCGGACTGGCCCTGGGTCTTTCCGCCACCGCGCGTATCTCTAACCGTTTCCAGCTGCGTTTTAACCCGCAGCTGATGTTTATCGAACGCAATATTTATTACAAGCTCAAATACCCCGACCTCGACGGGCAGACCGATGTGGTGAAGAAAGTGGAGTCGGTGATCATGACCTTTCCCATCCAGCTCAAGTTCCAGAGCGACCGGATCGGCAATTTCCGCGTTTACACGATGATCGGACTTAAGTCTGATATCGACATGGCCAGCAACGCCCGCGCCAAGCGCGCCGAAGACCTGGTGAAGATCGAAAAATTCGACTGGGGTCCGGAGTTCGGGATCGGTTTCAATTTCTTTTTCGACAGTTTTATCTTTTCTCCCGAGATCAAGATCAGCAATGGCCTGCGCAATATCCACGCGCGCGATCCCAACCTGAAATTCTCCAGCGTGTTCGACAAGATACAGTCGAGGATGATCATTTTCACGATACACATCGAGGGATAGTGCAGCTAAAAGCCGGGCAGCTGATTC
>CAYNSL010000211.1:0-3223 GCA_964399755.1 uncultured Chitinophaga sp.
AAATTGACTGCTTTTATAATAAGATCTGTAATAGTATAACGCAAATTTACTGCCGATAGTATGATGTAAGCTGTTAATGAAAGTTTAAAAGAACCGGAATCCGTAATTCCACTTATTTCTCTCACCGTAAAATCTCATAACCGCCCTGTACACATACGATGTTATGCAGCGCCTGTTTACATAATGATCAGAAACAACTGTTCGATAAAACAAACGCTTATTTTCTGAATAACCTGACAATCAACCGACAAAGAACTGCAATGAGCTGAACCAAATATTAGACGAATAATAACGCTCCGTCTTTTATTTTAGCCTGCTGAAAAATATCCTTTAACAAAATAAAAACCACCTGCCGGATAAACAGGTGGCTTTCAGATAACATTAACAACAACCCTTCTACATAAATCCCCTGATCAGGTCCATCAAACCTCCGCCTCCTTCCTGCTGGTTCTGGAAATTATTTCTTGCTTTCTGCGTAAGTCCGTTGATAATACCCTGTAAATCAAATCCGCCCCCGGTACCAACACCGGTATTCCCACCCGTAAACTGATCCAGCAGGTCCTGCAGCGGCGAACCGTTGTTTTCCTGCCCCGCCGTACCGCCTGTTAAAGAACCGATCAGGTTGTCCAGCGTGGCTTTCTCATTGCCCGGATCATTGGTTTGACGGATCAGGTCGCTGACCGAATTCGGGATCAGGTTATTGGCCACCTGGCTGGCTGCAGCTGGACTCATCTTGTATTTGCTCACCAGCTTACTGATAAAATATCCTACCATCATCGTAACGATAGGATTCTTCAGCAAACCGGCTGCATTGCCACCGCCCGAGCCACCTCCTTTAAACAGGTCGAGTATGTTTTCCAGCCCGCCCCCGGCCACGATATTCTGAAACCCGCTTGCGATTGTTTTCGTGGCATCCGCCATCACTTCCTGGTTTTGTTCGTTGGGAATCGCGGGATTGTTCACGACACTGTCCGTTCCGAACTGCTTTACGATTTTAAAAAGTTCATCCAGCATATTGCTTAATTTTTATCAGTGATCAGATCATGTAAGGGGCAATGAAGTTAACGGAAATTTGGAAGCGTTTTCATGATAGATGAGATAGCGCGCAGGAATCCGCCGTACCGCCGCTTATTGCTGGCGCGCCAGTTTCTCCGAATTTTCGGCAAACTGCAATGCGTCGAGCAGTTCCTGGATTTCGCCGTTGAGCACGGCATCGAGATTGTATAAAGTGAGCCCGATCCGGTGATCGGTAACGCGGCCCTGCGGAAAATTGTAAGTGCGGATCTTCGCGCTCCGGTCGCCGGTGCTGACCAGGCTTTTCCGGTGCCTGGCGATCTCCTCTTCCTGTTTGCGCACCTGTTCTTCATAGAGACGGGTACGCAGCATTTGCATCGCTTTCTCCCGGTTACCCAACTGCGTCCGTTCGGTCTGGCAGATCACCACGGTGCCCGTCGGAATATGCGTTAGCATCACTTTTGTTTCCACTTTGTTCACGTTCTGCCCGCCGGCGCCGCCGCTGCGCGCCGTTTCCATTTTCACATCGCTGTCCTTTAATTCGAAATCCACTTCTTCCGCTTCCGGCATCACGGCCACCGTGGCGGCCGATGTATGCACGCGGCCGCTGGCTTCCGTTTCCGGAACGCGCTGCACGCGGTGTACACCGCTTTCAAATTTCAGGATGCCGTACACGTCATCACCCGTTACTTCCAGCTGCGCTTCCTTATACCCGCCCACGGTGCCCTCGCTTTCACTGAGCATAGCGGTCTTCCATCCCCTTTTTTCGCAATACCGGATATACATCCGCAGCAGGTCGCCTGCGAAAAGGCTGGCTTCATCCCCACCCGTACCTGCACGGATCTCAAGGATGGCGTTCTTCTCATCCTGCGGATCCTTGGGTATCAGGAGTTGCCGGATCTGCGCTTCCATTTTCTCCTTTTTTTCCTCGAGCAGCGGGGCCTCGGATTTGGCAAGCTCGCGCATTTCCTCATCCCCGCCCGCCAGCGCTTCCCTGTAAAATTCAATATCATCCAGGATCTTCCGGTAATCGGCATAGGCCATCACGATCTTTTCGAGGCTGCGGTATTCCTTGCTGGTCTCCGCAAATTTTTTGTTGTTGCCCACGATGGCGGGATTGGTCAGCGCCACACCCAGCTGTTCAAACCTCGCTTTTATCGCATCCAGCCTGTCTAACATAGTAATGTTATATTTTTATGAGCCCGCTGAAGGTACAGGACCTGGCCAGGTTGCCCTTCCGGATAAACCGTTCGGAAAGGCGTCGCACACTTCATCGTCCGGTACGCTGCTCGTCAATAAGGGCAGCAAAGTTAAAAGAAATCGCCGATGGCTTATTTAAAATTCAGGGCTGATCAATTGTTCGACGGGTATCGCTTCCGCGATGAAACCGTACTGGTTACCGATGAAGAAGGAACCGTGTCCGGACTGGTCCCGCTTTCCGAAGCCGGCGAAGATATTTTGCAGCTTGAAGGGATCCTTTCCCCGGGTTTTGTCAATTGCCATTGCCATCTCGAGCTGAGCCATATGAAGGGACTGATACCCGAAGGGACCGGGCTGGTAAAATTCGTGCTCGATGTGATTCAGCAACGGCATTTCCCCGAAGAAGAAATCAAACAGGCCATTGAAAAGGCAGAAGATGAAATGCTGAGCGGGGGTATTGTGGCCGTGGGCGATATCTGCAATAATACCTTTAGCCTTTCCCAGAAAGCAAAGGGACGGATCTGGTATCATAATTTTATTGAAGCCAGCGGTTTTAACCCGGCCATCGCCGAAACGCGTTTCCGCAGAAGTCTTGAATTTTTCCGCGCGTACGGAAAATACTATTCCATTCCCGTTTCCTCCAATTCCATAGTGCCGCATGCCCCTTATTCGGTGGCGGATGAACTCTGGGACCTCATCATCGGTTTTCCGGGAAACCGTTTGCTGACCATCCACAACCAGGAATGCGATGGAGAAAATGACTGGTTCATGAGCAAGAACGGATCCTTTACCCGGCTCTATGAAGATCTGGGCATCGACACCGGTTTTTTCAGCCCTTCCGGTAAAAGCAGCCTGCAGACCTATTTACCTAAATTCCTGCATAACCAGTCGGTGATCCTCGTGCACAACGTTCATAGTTCTGAAGAAGATGTCCGATTCGCCCAACGATCAACAGCCAACTTCTCCCTTCACTGGTGTCTTTGCCCCAATGCCAACTGGTATATTGCGC
>CAYNSL010000212.1:0-3192 GCA_964399755.1 uncultured Chitinophaga sp.
TAAAGGCGCGCTGCAAACCAAAAACGCCTTCCGTTCCCTTAATATCGCCCAGGGCTGTCTCGCAGGCGCTGAGGACGACCAATTCTGTATTGCTCAGATCTATCTGGGAAATTTCATACGCCGTTACAATCCCATCCTCTACCCCATCGATGGGTGTTTTACCGCTCCAGGCATAGTTGCCCCCCGAAAGAATAAGTCCGCTGCGCTGAAGCGGGTCCCTGGCGAAGGCATAAGCGCTGACGCCGTTACCCGGATTTGTCTTTTTATCTTTCTCCGGTTCGGGCAGAAAAAAGCCGTGCGTGGCGATATGGATTACCTGGGGTGATTGGCCGCTCAATGCCTTCAGGTTTTCTTCGCTGGCGGAAGATTGGGTATAGGTTTTCGCAGTTCCTCCACCCGCAGCAAACAGCTCGTCAATCTTTTTAACTTCCGCTGCCGTGCCGGGAAGTGCGGGCCAGCTACCGGCCGGGCCTCCTCTTGTGGTATAAGAGAACGCAGCAGCCGAATAAACCGTATCATATTTTCTGGTCTTTTTTGCTCCCGCCAATTGCACGCTGTCCATCGAAAAGTCAGCATCTCCGAATAGTGCTATGCTTAGGGGCCTGCCGTTACTTTTTTCTTCCCGCTGCGCCACCTGCCTGATACTGGTGTATTGACGCAGTTCATATTTATCCATGAAAATGGAAGTACTGTCAATGGGCAATGCATGAAAGGCAATATTATATAGTTTGCCGGCCGGGGAGTAACTTATAGTCTTTATTCCCTTCAGGTAAGGCGCAAGGGGGCGCCAGATCAGGCTGTACAATTCTTTTCCCAAAACGGAGGCGGCCGCGGCGTTTTTAAATTCCCCGCCCCGGTATAGCTGAGTGACCATGGAAGTCGGTGTTTTACCCGCTCTGTTTAAGATGCTGACCAGTTGTTTTTCCTCAAACAGCGGGACAAAAACAGGAACAGTATCTGCTGAAGTATGTACATAAGCTGCATAAATGATGCTGTCGGTTTGTTTTTTCCGGGTCAGCCGAAAGCTTACAAATTCTATGGCAACTTCGCCGGCCGACAGCCGTTTTACCACCTGTGCGGGCCGGGTTTGAAGCGCTTCGTTTATTTTACGGAACCCCGCGTACCGGCGGTTCAGGTCTTTTTCCAGGTTTTCCGTTTCTGTTTCCAGGTCCTTTAAATCTTTTCGCCGGTTGGCGACCGGAAGCGCATATTCCCTGCTCAATTGCTTTTTCTGTTGCAGCCAGTTGTTGTACAATTGTTGCACGGCGGTATCCTCGCTTTGTTTCATGGATGACAGGATCGCTTTGCTGTCATCCAGGATCAGTCCTTTAAAAAATAATTGATCCCCGGCAAACGTATACACCGTTCGGGGGGAGGCCAGGCGGAACCGGTACAGGAAACTGTTTTCCGTTCCGGAAAGCGTGACGGTATTATCCAGGAATGACTGTTTTTCCATTTCAGAAAGCGTGGAAAAAGAGTTCCTGATCTTATCCGTAACAATACTGCTATTTTGAATAAGCAGGGGTTCGGCTTTCCTGAATTGCCCCATATCCTGGTATAAAGCAGCCAGGTATTTCAGGTTTTCACCATAATCGGAGCGTTTGGGGCCAAATTTGGCTTTTTGTATTGCTGCGGCCTGCAGATAAAGCGTCTCGGCCTTTTTATATTGTCCCATGCCGCGATAAGCGCTGGCCAGGTTAATAAGGATAAAGCCATAGCCAGGGTAGTTTTCCCCGAGTGCGGCTCTCAGAATTTTGTCGGCCTGCAGGTAAAGCTGCTCCGCTTTTTTGTACTGGCCGGAATGATAATATAACCCCCCGAGGTTGCTGAGGCTTTTTGCATAATTGGGATGTTTTACTCCCAGAGTCGCTTTGAATATTTCTGTTGTTCGTTTATAAAGGGGTTCTGCCTTGTCATATTCTTCCATGTCGCTATACAGTCCCCCCAGGCTGCTTAGGGCATTGGCATACCTGGGATGGTTTTCCCCTATTGTTGCTTTTTTTATTTCTATCACCCGGATATAAAGCGGTTCGGCTTTCTCGTATATCCCCAGGTCTTTATAAAAAATAGCCAGGTCGTTTAAACTCTGGATATAATCGGGATGCGTTTCTCCTGAAATTTTTTTTAATATTTCACAGACCCGGATGAGGCGGGGCTCCACTTTTTCATACTGACCCAGTTCCTGGTACAGGGTGGCAAGGTTATGAAGGCTGGTGGCATAATCGGAACTGTATTCTCCCAGCACTTTTTTCCTGATAGCAATGGCCCTGCTATAAAACGATTCGGCCTTTTCGAATTCCTCCATGGCTAAATATAAATCCCCGAGGTTATGCAGGTCGGTGGCATAATCGGGATGTTCCTCGCCCCCTTTCCTGCCGTCGATTTCCAGTAATTTCAGAAAAAGGGCTTCCGCCCGGGCGTAGCTGCCTGTGTTTTCATACAAAATGGCCAGGTTGTTGAGGCTTTCGGAATATTGGGCGCTGGTGTCGCCAAATTCCTTTTCAGCTGCAGATTTGGCTTTCTCGGCGAAGGGAAGCGCCAGGTCATATTCCTCCTTTTCAAAATAAAAGGCAGTGCTGTCATTCAGATGCTGCCTGCTTTGTCCTTCAACAGTAAGGGACAAACCGGCTAACAGCATTATTAGCAGAATTGTTGGTTTATGTTTCAATCCCGGCGGTTTTACTATCGCCTAATTTACATTTTTATTTTAGCAGTAGTATACCTGCCGAATGGTATTTATTATAGAAACCGCAGGCGGGTCTTTACCAGGAAACCAATAAAATGTGCTGCGTTAAAACTCCGCGCTTCCCGGTGTACGGGGAAAAGCGATCACGTCGCGGATATTCGTCATACCGGTCACAAACTGCACCATGCGCTCAAAACCCAGGCCGAAGCCCGCATGCGGCACCGTGCCGAAACGACGGGTGTCGAGGTACCACCAGAGCTGTTCTTCGGGGATATGCATTTCTTTCATCCGGTTGAGCAGGTATTCAAAGCGCTCTTCACGTTGCGAGCCGCCGACGATCTCACCGATGCCGGGCGCGAGGATGTCCATCGCGGCCACGGTTTTCCCGTCGTCGTTCTGCCGCATGTAGAAGGCCTTGATCTCTTTCGGATAATTGGAGAGGATGACCGGCTTTTTAAAATGTTTTTCCACCAGGTAGCGTTCGTGTTCGCTCTGCAGGTCCATGC
>CAYNSL010000213.1:0-3103 GCA_964399755.1 uncultured Chitinophaga sp.
CTTAAAAAAAATCCTCACAATCCCCTTAACCAAGATTATTAATCACCCTTAACAGCTTCTCCCGCACTTCACCGGCGGTGGCGGCCAGTGATGGATTCTGAACAGCCATCATGGACGCAACGGGATCCACGGCGCTGACCTCCACCTCCCCGGTTTCGTTTTCTTCCACTACCACATTGCAGGGAAGAAAAACGCCGATCTTGTCTTCGGCCTGCAGCGATTGGTAGGCAAACTGCGGGTTGCAGGCCCCCAGTATCCGGTATTTTTTGAAATCCACATCCAGTTTCTTTTTTAGCGTCGCCTGCACATCGATCTCCGTTAAGACGCCAAATCCTTCCTGTTTGAGCGCTTCGGTTACCAGCGCAATCGCCTGGTCGAAGTTTTTGCCCGGTATGGTTTTACTGTGGTAATACATAAATTCCGTAAAAAATAGTGTACCTAAAGTTAAGATAGTCGGGGGCCGGTTAGCAGGCGGTTTATATGGGCGACCGCATGATTTTTGCCCGTTTTCCGGTTGAGAAAAATCAGTTACTGCGGAAAGTGGAACTAATCCGTTATCAAAAAGAGAGAAATTAGTGTTTTTCCGACTGGTAATGCTGTTTTAAAATATCCTCCCCGTATTCATTTCCCTTTTCCCGCCAGATGGCATGGATATGGTTTGCCGCGCGGCGGGGGCCGCCGTTATTGTCGAATTCAATCAGGAAAGTGGGACCGTTCAATATATAATAGTGCGGCTTTTTCTCATCCTTTTCGCCGATCCAGCCGAAATAAACATTCCCGATACCGGCCTGCATGATCTTGTCGTATTCGATCAGCGCCTTGTCGTATTCCAGGTTGAACACAAATTCGCGAATGATCTTTTTCAGGATATCCTGCTGCCGCAGCGATAGTTCCGAACCCCTGATGCCCCAGTTTTCCACCAGTCTTTTGCCGCTTTCGGCGGCGGTGATGATATCGCCCGGCACTTCGCTGCTTTTAATGGCTTTCTGCTGCTGCGCGGGCGAAAGGCTGTTCAGCAATTGTATCCCGAAATCCTCTTCCAGTCCAAGCACCCGCCAGCCTGCATATTCCGTCATGGGAAACTCGGAGGGATCGGTGCCGATAAAAAAAGGAGTCACAACCCATTTCCCGTCCACGAAAGTAAAATTGACGGAAAGATGATGCCCCTCGAGCTTAAAACCCCAGTTCGGATCCCGGTGCGGGTCGCCGAAAATGGCGATATAATAATTCTGATGGCTCCATTTCAGGTCGCGCACAAACTGGTACATACTGTCGGGCAGCATTTTCATTGCGTAAAGCGTGTCATAATACATGTTCAGCAGGTTGTCGAGGTGCATGATGCCTGTGGCTTTCAGGTAACCCTGCGAACTTAACGAAGCGGATAGGATGCGGTGTAACAGTATCCGCTGCGGATCAGATAAACTTCCGATATGAACACCCACCCTTGCCCGCAAGCCTACGGGCAGATTATTCCATTTCATCCTGGCGGTATCGTTAAAGGCAAGGAGGGCTCTTTTTTGTTGCAGGGGCGTGAGGCTATCCATAAAGCGGATGACCGATTGACGGATCTGCGGTACCGCGTCCTGGCCGGAAGAAAAGAATGGGATGGCGGCTAACAGTAGGATAGCAATGATATGGCGGCGCATGAGATGGGTTATTGTTTATGAAAAAAAGCGGTTACAGGCAATAGCCGAATGGAAACGGTGACGCATAACCGAAATTAAATATAATGCATTTTCCGGCCAACACCGGCGGGCCGGTTCAGGGACCCACGGGCCTTTTCATCGACCCCAGTCCCTTTTCGCTGATCAGCATTCCGTAATTCACCAGCCGGTATTTCGGATCATGCAGCAACTGCTGAAAAGCGGGTGAAACCAGCGCGGCCCGTTCCGCGTTGCGGTGCCGGCTCATTTCTTTGGGCCCGAAAACATTGAGATCTTCCAGGGCGTTCATTTCCGGCGTTTCAAGCCCGATATGAAAAACAAAGAGCTTGGTTCCGCCCGGTTGCAGGTTTTTCAGTTTAGCCTGCAGGGTATCCAGTTTATTTTCAACCGGAGCTGCATAACCTCCTTCCACGTCCACTTCATCAAAATAACGGGAAACGGCGAGCTGGTATTCCGCCGCGAGCTTTTCAACGATCGCCCTGGTTTCAAGGGTCTGCACGGCGGCGCCCATATGGTAATCGAGGTATTCGATTTTTAATCCGGCCCGCAGCGCTTTTTCGATCTGGGCCCGCAGCTCTGTTTCGATCTCTGCCAGTTTGGGGTTATTGCCAAACAGCGCACTGCGCGAGGGAAAGAAATTCCCGAGCGAATCCACCAGGGAAGGAACGGTCTTTGAACCGGACACGGGTCCCCAGCGGTACTGTTTCCATTCCGAATTGAGGGTCAGGTGGATGCCGATGGTTACATTCCGGTATTGTTTCAGGAGTTCGGCGGCTTCGGTAAACCAGGGACAGGGCACCATGACCGACATCGAAACGGGCATGCCGGTTTCCAATACTTCCTTCGCGGCCATATTCACTGAATGACACATACCGATATCGTCGCAGCGGATCAGCACCGGGATGGGAACGGGTTTGTCCTGTTGTGCAAATGCGACGGACAAGTGAAGAAGAAAACTTAAACGAAGCAGGACTGGTTTCATCGCTAAAATTTATCAATCGTGCCATTATGCAGTTCACAAACCGGGATACAACCGGGTAAAATTACCGGTTTCGGACTAACGTATTATGAAAGGCCCTGATCTTCCAGTCATCGCCGGATCTGATCAGCAGTATCGTGATCGTGGATCTGTTTTGCCCGGCCAGCGGGCCGGCCGGCGCATTCATTTCCGTTCCGGTATGGACCAGCATCATATTTGGATCGATCAATTGCGCCTGGATCAGTTTGAAAATGATCCTGCTGTCTTTATAAAGTCCGTTGAACAAATCCTGGTGAGCGGCAGCAATATCCGCCCTGGATTGTTTCGGGTAAAGCGTGCCGGTGATATTCACGAATTCGGATACGTCACCGAACGGCTCCGCAAATTCGGTTCCGTTGCCATGATTCCATCCTTTTTCCAGTTGCTGCAATATATTACCGGCGATTTCCTGTATATCCAT
>CAYNSL010000214.1:0-3092 GCA_964399755.1 uncultured Chitinophaga sp.
ATGCCCGTTCCGGGAAAGTGAAGCTGCTCACGATGGGACCCTCCGATGCGGGCTTCCCGCTGCACCTGGCCGTAGTGGCCAATAACGGCGATTATCATTTCGACCATATCCGGAAAAACAACCAGCGCGTCATCCTCATCAATAACGGGATCCATCCGGGCGAGCCTGATGGGATCGACGCGTCGATGCTGCTGGCGCGGGATATCGTGGAAAATAAAATAACCATTCCCGACAATATCGTGCTGGCCATCATCCCTGTTTATAATATCGGGGGCTGCCTGAACCGCAGCGCCAATTACCGTATCGACCAGAATGGCCCTGCAGAAAAGGGATTCCGCGGCAACTCGCAGAACCTCGACCTGAACCGCGATTTTATCAAATGCGATTCGAAAGAAGCGCGTTCCTTTACGGAGATCTTTCACCTGGCCGACCCTGATGTATTTGTCGATAACCATGTAAGCGACGGGGCCGACTACCAGCACGTGATGACCCTGCTTACTTCGCAGCACAATAAACTGGGCGGCGCGATGGGTGATTTCATGCTGAACCGTTTTGAGCCCGGCCTGTTTTCGGGGATGAAGGAAAAGGGATACGACCTGGTTCCCTACGTGAATTCCTTTGGCGATACACCGGAATCCGGGTGGCCCGAATACTGGGACAGCCCGCGATACAGCAGCGGGTATGCCACGCTCTGGCAGAGTTTCGCTTTTGTACCGGAAACGCATATGCTGAAACCCTATGAGCAGCGTGTAAAAGCCACGTATGCGCTGATGCAATGTTTTATAGACTTTACTTCCCGGAACAGCGAACAGATCAAAACTTTGCGCAGCGAAGCGAGGCAATCCGCGAAAGCGGCGGCCGAATTCCCCATCAGCTGGGTGCTGGACCGTTCTCAAAGCAAAACCTATACGTATAAAGGATATACCGCCGGTCGCAAACCCAGCGAGGTATCGGGCCTGCCCCGCCTGTATTACGACCGCGCCAGGCCGTTTGAAAAACAGGTGCCGGTATATAATTATTACAAAGCGCAGAACATCATCCGGAAACCGGCAGCCTATATTCTTCCGCAGGGATGGTGGCGCGTGGCCGAGTTGCTGCGGCTGAACAAAGTGGAAATGATCGCGCTGAAAAAAGATACGGTGATGGAGCTGGAAGTGTACCGGCTCGATGATTACAAAAGTTCCGCCCGGCAGTACGAGGGGCACCATCCGAATACGGAAGTGAAGATCAGCAGCAGCCTGCAGCGGGTTACATGCAGTAAAGGTGATTATTATATCCCGATGAACCAGCCTGCGAACCGCTTTCTCGCGGAAACCCTGGAACCGCAGGGTGAAGATTCCTATTTTGCCTGGAATTTTTTTGACGGGGTGCTGGGGCAAAAAGAAGGTTTCTCGGGATATTCATTTGAGGATATCGCCGCGGCTTATTTAAAGACCAATCCCGAACTGAGAAATAAACTGGAACAAAGAAAGGCAACCGATACGACTTTCGCGAAAAGCGCCGGCGCGCAATTGAATTTTGTCTATCAGAACTCGCCCTATTTTGAACCGGTGAATCTGCGTTACCCTGTGTACCGGGTGCCGGCGAAATGATCAGGCCGATTCCTGCAGGAGTTCGTTTACCGATGGCGATTCTTCCCCGGCCCTGTCGATTTTCCGGAACACGGTCCGGGCAATGACCATACTGGTTACCAATACGAGCATACTCAGGTAGCCTACCCAGTTATAGTTGGCGATCTTCCCTGATTTCTCCGTGAATACGATGGCGCCGGCCGCCAGGGCCGCGAGCCCGCTTCCCAACTGTTGCACACTGCCATTAATGCTCATGAAACTTCCCCTTTGTTCGGCGCTCACCACTTCGCTGATCATGGCCTGCGCCGTGATAGCGCGGCTGGTGGCCAGTACGAACCAGAGGGCGAAGAAGGCCAGTACGATCGAAAAATGAACGGAAGGCATGCGGGTGATGATCAGCACCATGAAAAGTGAGAAGAATACAGACCAGAGAAAAACGGGCAGTTTGCCGACTTTGTCTGACAGTCGCCCTACCAGGAAGGCGCCGATCAGCGAAGCCATTCCGCCAAATAAATAGATCATCGGGATGATATCCTTTGAAAATCCCTTGTTGAATTCAATATAGGGATTGATAAAGGGGATGATCAGGAAATGGCCCATCATCAGCATGCCTGAAAAGACCAGTGCGGAACGCTGCTGCGGTATTTTGCAAACGGTGATCAGCGCGCGAAAGGGCGACCCGCCGTTGTCATGATTGATATGCGCGGTCATCCTAGGAATGAAACGGATGATCAGGGGAACCAGGACAATACCCACTGACCCGATCAGCAGGAAGGGCACATGCCAGTTGAATTTAAAAATATTGGTAAGGTAAAGTGATAGCGGTACCCCGAGAATGGAGGCCGCCGCGAAGGCGCTCATCACCGCGCCCATGGCCCGGCCCCGGCGTTCGTATTCAAAGAGGTCGGCCACGATGGATAATACCTGGGCGCCGATAATGCCTCCGAAGAGCCCGGCGAGTATGCGTGCGGAGAGCAGGAGCCCGTAATTGGGGGCGAATCCGCAGGCGATGGTACCGGCCAGGAATCCGATATAGGCGAATAAAAGTGATTTTTTCCGGTCGAAGCGGTCGATAAACATGGCGATGGCCAGTCCGGATACAAAGGCGCTTACCGAATAGCTGGCGACGAGGATGCTGAACTGGAAGGCCGTGATATGGAAATAAGGGAGTAAATAATTACTCAGCGGCATCATGATGATGAAGTCGAGGATATGGGTGAAATTCAGACCCGCCAGCAGAAAGAGTATGATGCGTTCGTTTTTGGTCATCGCTGTTGACAAAGATTACGGAATTTGCCGGGATCGCAAAAATTAGCTGCCTGTTAATCATTCGGCATCATGAACCATCAACCATAAGCTATGAACCCTGAACTAAAATAAAAAAGCCCCGACTAAAATTAGCCGGGGCTCAATGAATATGGCAGCTACCTACTCTCCCGCATTGTGGTGCAGTACCATCGGCCATAAGGGGCTTAACTTCTCTGTTCGGTATGGGAAGAGGTGAACACCCTCGGAAAAACC
>CAYNSL010000215.1:0-3077 GCA_964399755.1 uncultured Chitinophaga sp.
TTATTCTCCTTCAACTGCCTGCTCCTGAATTTTTCAAAAAACTCACGCGCAAATTTCTTCAGATCTTCCGCCTGGTCATCATATTTCGTAGCGCGGCCATAGGTATCGGCCATGGTCATCAGGGTCTGGTAAAAAAAATCGGCCATCTCATCCACCATCATATCCTTGGTCCAGAGGTCGATCCGCAGTGCCGCCTTATCAGCCCCGTCCCAGAAAGACAGCATCAGGGCCTTGGCCTGCTGCGCTTTTTCAGCACCGGTATCGGATGCGCTCCAGGTGATGGCGGCGGGGATCCGGCCTTCGTCGGTATGCACGTCAATAGTAATCGTTGATTTGTTCATGTGATAATATTAAAGGGGCACAAAAATAACTGAATTCAACCGACTGTTTTCAGGATGGTCTGCCAGAGCAGTTGCGTGGTGCGGTCCCAGCTGTAGCGGCGGGCTTTTTCCCGTCCCATTTCGATCAGTTCTTTCCGCAACCTTTCGTCTTTATAAAGCCGCATCATCTGTTCGGCGATCGCGGTATGATCAGCGGGATCGGCATACAGGGCGGCATCGCCGGCGATTTCCTGCATGGATGAACCCGAGCTGGTAATCACGGGTACGGCGGATTGCATGGCTTCCAGCACGGGTACCCCGAATCCTTCGAAATAAGAGGGATAAACAAGGGCGTAGGCGGCGCCCATGATCTTTACGAGTTCCGGTTCTTCCACATAACCCGTCATTACCACATCCTCCCTGTATTTATAGGATTTCAACCCCTGCACGAATGATTCATATTTCCACGCCAGCCTTCCGGTGAGGAGCAGTTTCATCCCGCTTTGCTGTCTTTTTTTAAAAACGGAAAAAGCTTTCAGCAGGTTCAGCAGGTTTTTCCGGGGATGAATGGCGCCGGTGTATAAAAAATATTCCCGGCCCCCGGCATATTTTTCCTTTGTCGCCTCACGGTCCTGCGCGGATCTGGGCTGAAAGATCTCCCTGGCGGCGCTGTATACAACATTTATTTTCCCGGCATCAACCCCGTATTGCCGGATAATATCATTTTTTGTAAAATCCGAAACCGTGGCCACGGCGCCTGCCTTCTGCAGGAATTTCGGGGTGTATCTCCTGTAAAAAAGCAGGTGTGATTTTTTCACGGCGGCAGGATGGTGCAGGAAAGCCAGGTCATGCAGCACCAGGCATTGCGGAACACGGGTGGCCAGCGAACAAAAACCGTCGGGCGAAACAAAAACATCGGCCCTGAATTTTTTCAGCAGGGCCGGCAGTTTAACATCAAACCAGAATTTCCAGAGCAGGGGATGCCGTGCTGCCGGTCCGGTAACCACTGTTTTTACATTCTGACCGAATGCGAAGCGGGGGTCGCAGGGCCGGTCGAACAGGAAAATAAATGTATGTTCGGGATGGTCCCTGGCCAGGCGGCTGAAAACTTCGTAGGTAAAATACCCATATCCTTCCAGGTAGGAGGATAGCAGGAATCTTGTATTAACCGCGATGATCATGGTCTTCCGTTTCGGCGTTAAACCGGCCAGCAAAGGTATCGGTTGCCGCAGGAATTACTCCGTAAAAGACCCGCGGGAGCCATTGTAAAACCGAAGCCGCGCATCCCGTTTTTACGACATTATTTTACCGGGGCTTATCGAACAGCATACTGTAATATTTTCAACCGGGCTTCCTAAATTACCGGTCCGGAAAACGGGCGTTTGTACAATTGCGCGGACCCTTCCTGTCGATTACTTTAGTGGCGCAAATAGCAGAAACACCAAAGCCAACTTATGATTTACACTTACCTGACAGGGAGTCTTTACAAATCTTCAAAAAAAAATTCCGGAGAATCCGTACAAATTATTGCCGGAAATGACAAATATCTTACCCTTGTAAAAATTTCCGGAATTAATTTCGAATCCGGCAGAAATAGTAGAAATAAATGCAGGCTTGGTATCAAATTTGCAGGTATTTCAGCCGTAAAAGACAATGTGCCGGCCACAGGGGGGTTATATGCCCCGGCAGCGGCGCAACCCGGCGGCGGGAATAAAAGTTAAAAGTGAAGAACAGGTAGTATAGCCGGGGAAAGCCGGTCAGTGGAAAACGTTAAGCAGCAGTATGAACAATTGGGGTTTGAGAAGGTTAACGAGCCACCTGTACCGTGTCAATCAACTTTTCATTAAACGACCTCTTAGGTGGAAGAGGATGGTGGCTTGTAAAAGGGGCCTTGGTTCGGGGCCCCTTCTTTTATACCCGTATTTTTCGATTCGGTTTTGCAATACCTGCCCGGTAGCAGGAAACCTGTTTATACTGCTTCAGGCATTTGCCTAAAACCCGGCCCGCCCTCCTGACCTACTATTACCGGTTTCCGGATACTTTGATTACTTTTGCTGCTTATCCTTTCTCATATATGGAATATAATACTACCCGGAACGAGTTGATCATGCGTGAATACGGACGCCACGTGCAGAAAATGGTGGAGCATATCCTCAGCATTGAGGACCCTGAGCGCCGCCAGCGTAACGCCCAGGCCGTGATCGAACTGATGGGATTTTTAAACCCCCACCTGAAAAACGTGGAGGATTTCCGCCATAAACTCTGGGACCACCTGTTCCTGATCGCCGATTTCAGCCTTGACGTGAAATCTCCCTATCCCATCCCTACCCGGGAAACCCTGAAGGCCAAACCCAAACCCCTTCCCTATCCCAAGCGTTATCCCCGGTTTTCTCACCTGGGCAAGAACCTGGAAGTGATAATCGATAAAGCCCTGAAAGAGGAGAACCCCGAAAAACGGCTGGGTTTCGCCAATGCCGTGGCCTATTATATGAAGCTGGCCTATAATAACTGGCATAAAGAGATCGTACACGATGACGCCATCCAGAGTGAACTCTCCAGCATCACCGACGGACAGCTCACCTTCACCAATACTCCTTATGTAAAAGCCTTCCGGCCCCAGCAGGAAGGACGCGATAACCGCGGCGGCTATGGAAAACGTAACGGAAAATTCCAGCAGCGGGGCGGTCGCCGTGACGGAAGAGACGGCCGTGATAACCGTGGCGGCGGAGGCGGGTTTAAGAAGAAACGTTATTAGTA
>CAYNSL010000216.1:0-3068 GCA_964399755.1 uncultured Chitinophaga sp.
CGGATTCTCCGCATTACAAAGACCAGATGTCCATGTACCAGCAACAGCAGACCAAACGGATGACGCTGGACAAGGCGGAAGTTTTACGAACCGCGGAAAAAGTTTATCACCCGCAATAGAAAACGCCTAATGAATATTTGCGAGGTTCGGGTTGGCGATAAACCCATTTTTGACGGTATATAATTTATCGGGATTCAGGCCTGCCTCTTTCATCGTGTACGTAAAACTGGTTGCCTGCGGCACGGCCTTGCAGGGGTCCTTCTTATTACGGACGACCAGCAGTTCGTCATTCTTAACCTGCATGCTGAAATCTTCTTTAACGGTGCAACCGGTGGATACTACCTGTAAAGTCAGTTCACCGGTTTCATAATTGAGGGAAAGGCCCAGTAATGGTTCACCGGTGCCGGAAGCTACTTTTTCTTTTTTAGCGGCGCAACCGCCCAGCAGCAGTAATCCGATGAAGAGCGAAAAAAATAATTTCATAAATTAATTTTTTTAGATAGGTAAATCAGTTTTCCCGAAGTCACAGAGCGGCTACTCCGTCCTGCCTCCGCGATGATCCGGCGGTAAACTTATTTTCCGCCGGCCACTTCTTTTCTCCCCCAGAATATAAACAGCAATACGCCCAGCACATTTAAAGAAAGAATAATAAAAAACCAGCACAATTTGGTTGTGTTGTCATTAAACCGGCTGTTCGCGATCATGACCAGGCTGATCGACCAAATAATAAACGCAACAACCAGCGCCAGGGTGATTCCGGGATTCAGGGATATGTTCAATATCATAGCGTTATTTATAAACAAGGTATTGAAAACCAGCCTGCAGGGGGCTGATCAAAAGCATCATAGGGGGTGATAATTGTCATTAACGCAAACGGGAAGGCGTGGCTACATTGTATGAAGCAAAAAGCATCATATGATGAGAAGGGGGGTAATATTAATCGCGTGCATGGCCATGACGCTCCTTTCATCCGGACAACAGCATCAATACCTGATCCGGTATAACCTCGCAGATGAAACGGTAAATTATTTTCGTATCGGAAAAAAGGGCGACACCCTCCCCGTTACCGTCGTCAACCTGAGTAAAGCGAAGCAGGTAAACCTGAAACTGGAAAATGCCACGAACGGGTACAGCACCCGGATCATATATCATGAATCTGAACTGAGAGAAGACAGTGTTCAGGTTCCCGGTTTTGGCGCCGATCTGATGGGGAAACTCGGGGGCGGCATATTAAAATCAACTATTCCGGATACTAAATCTGAGCGTGAAAACGATTTTGAAGCCTTGTTTTTAAACGCTGAACAAAAGAACGCCACACGCGCCTTCAGCAGCCAGTACCAGGCATATGCTGCCGCCTATTCGGCCTGGAAAAAAGCAATTTTATTCGACGAGGAATGTAAACTGCTCTGGCAGGACCTGGTTGACCTTCGCTATAACACCCGTTTTCCCGCTGTAAAAATTAAGGAAACGGCGAGGAACCGGACGGCGGCCATCTTTCCTGATATTGCAGGTAACAGCGCTACTGTCATACTGCTCAGTTCCGCGCCGGATACCCGTGCGCAGGAAACAACGATGAAAAATAATTATGCGGCGATGCAGAAAGGTTATGCCGGCTTTCGTGCGCTGGACCTGAGCTGGCCCGCGGGTGATTCATTCATGCGCATCGCCGAGAGGGGCATGGAACAGTTGAACAATTACCGGGCGGAAGACCCCGGTGTTGATAATGACAAACTACGTAAAAGAATTGCCGCCCTTTATCACCAGATTACCACGGATAATTACAGCCAGCTCGCACCGCTTTCGATCAACCGGAAGACCCAGTCGGCTGAAATAGTTTTTCAACCGGTCATCGACCCCTTTGATTCAGCCCTGGCCCGTTCCCTGCGGATAGATACATTTGCGCGCAACCTCCCGGTATATAAAAAAGACCCCCTGCGCTTCCGCAATACAGTCGGGTTCAGCTTTATGACCTTTGCTGAAAACAAGTGGAACTATTTTATTAAACCGGACAGTACCATTGGAAGGGCAAGCGGAGACCAGTTTCGCCCTTATGTCGTTACATTTCTTCATTTCTATTCCCCGCGCAGCAAGGGGTTTCGCTGGGGCGGCAGTTTTGGGGCGGGGTTTGCCATCGGGGGCGATAATACCAACCGCTGGAACCTGATGCTGGGACTGAGCACATTCCTGGGCAAAAATGATCCGCTTTGCATTTCCGCCGGAGTGGCCGGCGCGCAGGTAGATAAACTGGTAGGTGTAAATGCCGGGGATAAAGTAAGTCTACCGGAGTTTAAGTTGAAGGACTATTATAAATCTGTTTACAGGCTGGGATATTATATTTCGCTCACGTTTAATACAGCCGCGTTAAACACCCGCGATTAAAAAGTATTTCTATGAAAAATTTGATTTTCTCAATGTTGCTTTCGGCCATCTTTTTGCTTTTGTTGAACTGCAATCCGAAACAATCGCCGCAGCAGACAGGCAACCCGTCCGCTACAACGGATACTTCACTGCAAGCGTCGTGGACGGTAAAAGGGTGCGCTGCCATCGCGGAGAAAGCCGATACGAAATTCCCGGACTCGGGTGAATTCAAGGACTACCCCGATTTGCCGGTACCCGGCGAAAAGGGAATCAATACCGATGGAGATTCCATTGTCTACAGCCAATACAGGGAGCATCTCTGCTGCCGAAGGGTCAACGTAACCACGCAGCGGCTGGGTAATGTGATCACCTTTACAGAAAACTGGTACGGCCGGGGATGTAAATGCAATTGCCGGTCCACCCTCAGGGCCGTTGTTAATCAGTTGCCAAAGGGGGAATACCGGGTATATGCTATTTATACCGCTACAGATCCCTTTGACGATAAACCCAACAATGGCCGGGATACGATTTTTAGCCAGCAGGTGATTATCAAATGAACCAGGACAAACAAACTTTTCACGCAGCAGATATTTGACCGGCCGGTCCTGCCATTTTTCAGCCTCTCGCACATTCAGCGTAATTTGCGGTCATGATTGATTATTTGCAGGGTTTGAATGACCGTCAGAAAGAAGCCGTGTTGCATGTGGAAG
>CAYNSL010000217.1:0-3055 GCA_964399755.1 uncultured Chitinophaga sp.
ACGGGAAGAAGATATAAACCATATTATAAAGTTTAATAATTAGAAGCCTACCGGAAACAAGCAACCAGCGACCAGCGACCAGTAACCAGCAACCAGCAACCAGCAACCAGCCCAACATCAATCTAAAATTCCTAACTTCAATCCTCATTCATTAAACCCGCTCTGATTGTATGAGAAAGCTTTTTTTTCTCCTGCTGGCCGCCTGCGCAGGACTGATAGCCACGGCCCAAAAAACTAAAACGACGACTGTTCCTCCTCCCGGTGACGATGCGAAAACGGAGGTCCTTTTCAAAAACCTGAAGTATCGCCTGGTCGGCCCCTTTCGCGGCGGACGCAGTGGGGCGGTGACCGGCAGCTATAAAAGCAAGAACACTTTTTATTTCGGTTCTACGGGTGGCGGGGTCTGGAAAACCAGTGATGGCGGGAGTAACTGGAAAAATATCACAGACAAATATTTCGGCGGTACCATCGGGGCTGTGGCCGTAGCGCCATCGGATGAAAACGTGATTTACGTGGGCGAGGGCGAAAATACCATGCGCGGGAACGTGAGTGAGGGACTGGGCGGCATGTGGCGCAGCGAAGACGGCGGCCGCACCTGGAAGAATATCGGGATGAAAGACGGAAGGCATATCATCCGCATCCTGATCCATCCCCGCGATCCCAATACGGTATGGATCGCGGTGACCGGCCATCTTTTTGGACCCAACGAAGAAAGGGGTGTTTACAAAACCACCGACGGGGGAAAATCATGGAAGCGAGTTTTATTCGTCAATAACCTCACCGCCTGCAGCGACCTGGTGATGGAACCGGGCAATGTAAATGTTTTTTACGCGGGCATGTGGCGCGTGATCCGCACGCCCTACAGCATGGAGAGCGGCGGCGAGGGCAGCGGCCTGTGGAAGAGCACCGACGGGGGCGAAACATGGACCAATCTCTCCGCGAAAAAAGGAATGCCGAGGGGCACCTGGGGAATCGTGGGGGTCGCGGTGGCGCCTTCCAATCCCGATAAGATCTATTCCATTATCGAGAACAAGGACGGCGGCGTTTTCATGAGCAATGACGGCGGCGAGACCTGGACCCTTACCTGCAGCGATAATAACGTGCGGCAGCGGGCCTGGTATTATTCAAAAATTTTCGTGGATCCCAAAAATGAAAACACGGTCTATTGCCCCAATGTAGGTTTCATGCGCAGCCGCGACGGGGCAAAAACCTTCCAGGGTATGCGCACCCCGCACGGCGATCACCACGATCTCTGGATCGATCCCGAAGACGGTAACCGCATGATCGTGGCGGATGACGGCGGGGCACAGGTGAGTTTCGACGGCGGCGAGAACTGGAGCAATTATAATAACCAGCCCACGGCGCAGATCTACCGGGTGACCACGGACAATTCATTCCCTTACCGGATACTTGGGGCGCAGCAGGATAATTCAACCATCCGCATCAAGAGCAGGACCAGCGGAACGGCGATTACGGAACAGGACTGGCAACCGACTGCCGGCAGTGAAAGCGGATATGTGGTGGCCGATCCCCTGAATCCCGATATCGTCTATGGAGGCAATTACGGCGGTTACCTATCCAGGTTAGATCATAAAACCGGTGAAAACCGCGCCATCAATGTCTGGCCCGATAACCCGATGGGCGCCGGCGCGGATGTGCTTAAATACCGGTTTCAATGGAATTTCCCCATCTTCTTCTCCCCGCACAATCCTAAAAAATTATATACGGCAGGCAATGTCTTATTCGCCACCGGAAACGAAGGGGCCAGCTGGGAAGCGCTGTCGCCCGACCTGACCACCAATGATAAAAGCAAACAGGGCCCCAGCGGCGGGCCGATCACCAAGGACAATACTTCCGTAGAATATTATTGCACCATTTTCACCGCCACCGAAAGCTGGGTGGAGAAGGACCTGCTCTGGACCGGCAGCGATGACGGCGTGATCTCCGTAAGCAGGGATGGCGGTAAGAACTGGGAAAACGTGACCCCGAAAGACTGCCCGAAATGGATGATGTGGAACTGCGTGGAGCCGGATCCCTATAAAAAGGGGGCGGCATATTTTGTGGGCACGCGATATAAAAGCGATGATTTTACACCCTATATCTATAAAACGGAAGACTACGGTAAAACCTGGAAACTGATCACGCAGGGAATCGACAAAATGCATTTCACGCGTTGTCTCCGCGCCGATCATGTAAGACCCGGCTTATTGTACGCCGGCACCGAATACGGCATGTATATTTCGTTTGATGACGGTGCGAACTGGCAAAAATTCCAGCTCAACCTGCCGGTGGTACCCGTGACGGACCTTACGATCAAGGAAAACGATCTGGTGGTGGCCACACAGGGCCGCGCGTTTTATGTACTGGACGATCTTAGTGTCCTGCAGCAGGCGAATAAAGATATCGCCGGTAAGAATTTGCATCTCTTTGCCGTAAATCCTGCCTGGCGCATCTCGGGCAACCCCTTCGGCGGCAATTTCGGTACGCCGCGCAATGCAGGTATCAACCCGCCCAACGGTCCGGTGATCAACTTTTATATTAAAGAACTCACCGATTCCACGAAAGCTTCGCTGGTGATCATGGACAAAAACCGGAAGACGATCAAGACCTATTCCACAGATTCGAAGGAGAATAAAATGGATATCAGTAAAGGCATGAACCAGTTTGTATGGAACATGCTTTATCCCGAAGCCGACAGGATCGAGGGCATGATCCTGTGGACCGGGGTACCGGGGACGGTGATGGCGCCGCCGGGAAATTATTCTTTCAAACTGAAAGTAGGGAAGGATTCGGCAGAGGGGAATTTTATCATTAAGGCTGACCCGAATTACAAATGTTCGCAGGAAGACTATGATGCGCAGTTTGACTTTCTGCAGACGGTGACTAAAAAATTCAATGAAGTGCAGAAAGCGATCAAAGACATCCGCTCGCTCCGCGCCCAGCTCAATGATTTCACGGGTAAATTGGGGAAAGATTGCCCGAAAGACGTGAAGCAGCTGGCCGATACCATCAATAAGCAAATGACCGCCGTGGAGGAAGTGTTGTACCAGACCAA
>CAYNSL010000218.1:0-3018 GCA_964399755.1 uncultured Chitinophaga sp.
AGGAACATCGAACCGGCCGTGGGGGCGGAAGAGTGACCGTCGGGCACCCAGGTATGCAGGGGGAAGAGCGCGGTGAAGACCCCAAAGCCGGCAAAAAGCAGCGGGAAAATTATTTTCTGCAGGTGCCCGGATAAATTGATCTGCGAAAGATTCATGATATCGAAGCTGTGACCCGCATTGAAATAAAGCAGCAGGATTCCTACCAGTATTAAAGCCGAGCCGCCCATGAGCATCAGGGCGAGTTTATTGGCGCTGTATTCTTTCTTGCCGCTGCCCCAGATGCCGATCAGCAGGTATTTGGGGATCACGGATATTTCAAGGAAGAAGAAAAGCACAAAAAGATCGAGCGAGATGAAGAAACCGTAAGCGCCCAGCGCCAGCAGGATCAGCAGGAAATAGAATTCTTTGGTCATCTTTTCGATGTTCCATGACACCAGCACTCCCGCGATCACCACGAAGGAGGTGAGCAGGATCATGGCTACGGAAATGCCGTCCACCCCGATATGGAAATTGATATTGAGCGACGCGAAAAGAGAATAATTTTCCTCGAACAGCATTTGCGTGGTATTACCCGCTGCGCGTTCATAACGGTACAGCAGGAAAAGCCCCATCGCCATGCCGAGCTGCGCCACCGACCCCGCCAGCGAAATCCATTTTACCTGCTGCCGGTTACGCGAAAGCAATACCGCGAGGGCAGTGGCGAGGGGGAGCAGTATGATTATTAATAAAGGGTTCATTTAGATTCAGGTATTCGAAAAAGGTGATTGGTTGAGATTTTGAAATTTTGGATTTTGGAATTTTGAAATTGGTTTAAAGCAGGTAGCTCACTAATGCCTTGACGGCCGCTTCAATCCGAATAAATCCCGTGGCTAAGAATGCCTCCACTTACTGAGGTAAGTTCAGCCGGGAGAAAATTCCAAAATTTCGAATCCCGATAATTATCGGGACCAAAATTCCAAAATCCACAAAGAACTATTTCTTCCATAGGTAAAGAAACACCACCCCCAACACAATCACACCCGCGAGGAAGTATATCGCGTACTGCTGCACTTTACCCGACTGCAGCTTTTTGATCTTCTCCGACACGAATTGCGTGCTGTTGCCGGTGAAGTTCACCAGTCCGTCAACCACGTTCCGGTCGAACCAGGCCGCCGGGCGGCCCACGAGGTTAAACAGCACTTTTTTGGTTATAAAAAGCCAGATCTCGTCGATATAAAATTTGTAATAGGCCGTTTTATACAACCCGCCCAGCGAGGCAGCGATTTTGCGGTGACGGTCGTTTTGTTTCCGGTAAAGCCACATGGCGGTTAAAATGCCGGCCAGTCCCAGGGCCACGGGCGCGATGGAGAATTTCAGGTGAAATTCAGATGGCAGCGGGTTACCGTCTGAGCTTACAAATTCACCGAAAGGAATAAATCCCGCCGCGGCGGCGCCGAGGCCCAGCAGGATCAGCGGCAGCATCATGGCAAAACCGCCTTCGCCATGGCGGGCTTCCCCATGGACCTGCTGCGGTTTGTTCCAGAAAATATTGAAGTATAAACGGAACATATAAAACGCGGTGAGGCCTGAGGTGAGCAGCGCCACCCAGTAAATGGCCGGGTTATGCCGGTAAGCGGCCAGCAGGATCTCTTCCTTGCTGAAGAATCCGGCAAAGGGAGGAATTCCTGCAATCGCGAGACAGGCCACGAGGAAGGTGATATGCGTGATGGGCAAATATTTTCTCAACCCGCCCATGTCTTTTATTTCATTGCTGTGCACATAATGGATCACCGCGCCGGCGCCGAGGAAGAGCAGGGCCTTGAACATGGCGTGTGTGAACAAATGGAACATCGAGGCGGTATATCCCAGGCCGGCTTCGCCGCCATAACCCGAAACGCCCAGGGCAAACATCATAAACCCGATCTGCGACATGGTGGAGTAGGCCAGTACGCGTTTGATATCGGTTTGTGTGCAGGCGATGATGGCCGCGAGGACGGCGGAAACGGCGCCCACCCATCCGACGATTTCCAGCACCACCGGTGTGGTAACGGCGAAGATGGGAAAGAGACGCGCCACGAGGTAAACGCCGGCCACCACCATCGTGGCGGCATGGATCAGCGCGGAAACGGGCGTGGGGCCTTCCATCGCGTCGGGCAGCCAGATATGGAGCGGGAACATGGCGCTCTTGCCCGCGCCGCCGACAAAGACAAGGGCCGCGCCCCAGGTAAGCGCCGAAATGCCGAGGAAGGAACTGGCGGCGGCGGTTTTTAATGCGCCTGATTCGGGTGAGGTCAATGTCGCGATCATCGTATGGATGTCGAGCGTGCCCGAACTATAGGAAAGGATCAGTATGCCGATAAGGAAACCAAGGTCGGCAAAACGGGTCACGATAAACGCTTTTTTACAGGCGGCCACCGCGCTGGGCTTATCGTAATAATAACCGATCAGCAGGAAGGAGGAAACGCCGACCAGTTCCCAGAAAATATAAACCTGGAATATATTGGAAGCGAGCACCAGCCCGAGCATGGAAAAAGTAAATAAGGAGAGAAAGGAATAATAGGTGGGGAACCGTGCTTCGCCCTTCATATAGCCGAGGCTGTAGATATGCACCATCAGGGATACAAAGCTCACCACCACCAGCATCATCACCGAAATCGGGTCGATGGTAAGTCCCATGTCAATGGAAACACCTTTCGAGAATTCCAGCCAGGTAATTTGCAGGGGGATGAATTGCCGGTAGACCCCATCCACTTTGCCATATACAAAGAAATATTCGTAAGCGGTGTAGAGGGCAAGAATGGCGGATGCAAGCAACAGGGCGGTGCCGATGATGCCGGAACTTTTCTTCAGGTATTTCCGGCCAAACAGTCCCAGCAGCACGAACCCGGCCAGGGGCAGGAGCGGTATCAGGGCTATGGCGGTCACGTTTGGCATTCGTCAGTACTTTAATTCTTCGGCTTTCTCCACGTCGATCGACTGGTGGCTGCGGTACAGGTTAATGATGATGGCGATGGCCACGGCCGCTTCGGCGGCGGCGAT
>CAYNSL010000219.1:0-2984 GCA_964399755.1 uncultured Chitinophaga sp.
ACCCGCGGCGGTGACTCTGTTGGTCGGTATTTTCACTGTTGGAGCTTGTAGTTTGGGTCCTGGTACAGATAATTATGTTTCTGCAAGAGGCTGCCTGCAAAGGTATACGCAAATTTCAATTTTAACGAATAAGGGCAGGAATTTTGCCATTTATCCCTTAAACCGACCGGGAAAATAAGGCGGCATGCAACAGGAAGGAATTCCCGGCAGTCTTATAGGTAATCCCGCACCGCCCTGCATCCTTCTAAAAAACCGGCCTGCGGATAAAACCTAACCTGTAACTTTAATCAGCAAATATTTCCGTATGAAGCGCTTTACGCGAACCCTTTTTTTCCTTTTTCTCCTTTGCGATGGATTAAGCCTTTCCGCCCAGAAAATCGTGTATTCGGATTACGACCGCGACGACAGCCGTAAACTCGATTTCGAGATCGCCGGTAAGGTCGGCGGACATTTTCTCATTTATAAAAACACCCGGAACCGTTGCTGGATTACCGTCTTCGACAACGAAATGCAGCAGGTCGCCAAAGTGGAACAGACCTATGTGCCCAACAACGACCGGCTGATCAACACCGACTTTTTCCCCTATACCGATTTCTGTTATTTTATTTACCAGTACCAGCGCAAAAACGTGGTCTATTGCATGGCTACCCGGATCGACGCGAACGGTAAAAGTATGGGCGAACCGGTAGAACTGGATACCACCCATATCGGGTTCTCCGCCAATAACAGGATATATACTGTCATCACCAACGACGATAAGAGCCGCATTGCGGTGTTCAAGATCAACAGCCGGAACCGGAAACTGTACAGCATGACCACCCTCCTGTATGATGATAAAATGCAGCTGCTCAAAAAAAGCCGGCTCGAAATACCCATGGAGGAAAGAAGCGATAACCTGGGCGATTTCACCCTCGACAACGAAGGAGATATGCTGTTCTGTAAATTTTTCAGGAATAGTAACGACAATATCACAAAGGCAACGCTGATGCTGAAATACGCGCAGGCCGATAGCCTGATGATCCGGGAACTGAACATTGAAAAGACCCTGCTCGACGAGATCCATATTAAGGCCGACAATCCCAACAAACGGTTTTTCGTCACCTCTTTTTATTATAAGGAGAAAAAGGGAAATATTGACGGCTTTTATTTCCTGGCCTGGGATAAAGCCGCTGCCCGCCCGGTACTGGAAACCACGTTTTCGATCAGTGACGACCTGCGCCGGGATGCGAAAGGCGACGCCAGCATCCGGATGGCTTTCGACGATTATTTCATCCGCCAGATCATCACCCGGCGCGACGGTGGATTTATTATCGGCAGCGAATCGTTTTACACGACATCCCGGTTCAACAGCTGGAACCGCTGGGACTACCTGTATGGATCTCCCTTCCTGTCGCCTTATTATAATAACAGCTATTATTATTCCCCTTATTTCAACAATTCATTCTGGAATTCGCGGTACGGCAATAACCAGTCGGTGCGGTACCACGCCGACAACCTGGTGGTTTTCTCATTCAGCAATAAGGGCGAAATGGAATGGAGCACCGTGATCACGAAAAGCCAGTTTAACGACGAATCCGACGATGTCATTTCCTACCAGGTGGTGAATACCGGCGACCAGCTCCATTTCCTGATGAACATGCAGGAACGCCGGAATAACCTGCTCACCGATTTCAGCATTTCGCCGGGCGGGGAGATGAACCGCAACCCGACGCTGAAAAACCTGGACAAGGGTTATGATTTTATGCCCAAATACGGAAAACAGGTCAGCGCCCGCCAGATGATCGTACCCTGCCTTTATCGTAACTATATTTGCTTTGCCAAAATCGATTACAACACCAATTAATAAAGGGTCATCCCGGCGTGACAGGCATATTCAAACAGAAAAACCCCGCGAATATTTTTATCCTGCTGGTTTTCGGGGTACTGATCAAGTGGCCGGTATTCACTCACCCCCATATCCCGGCGGGGCAACCGGGGGATAATATACTTTTCAGGGAAATATTGATTTTTCTCGACCGCTGGGGAAAGACAACACCATTGATCTACCCCGTGCTGGCTTATGGGTTGCTGTTGCTGCAGGCGTTGATGCTAACGGGTTTCATCAACCGGCAGCGGATGATGAGCCGCCCCAATTATTTTCCCGGTATGGCCTATATCCTGATCACTTCCCTCTTACCGGAATGGAATTATTTTACGGCGCCCCTGCTGGTGAATACGATCCTGGTCTGGGCCCTGTCGCGGCTTTTCCGCATCTATAACCAGCCCCAGGCCCTCGGCTCCATATATAATATCGGCTTGTCGCTGGGTATCGCTTCATTTCTTTTTTTCCCTTCGCTTAGTTTTATCATCTGGATACTGCTGGCCATCGCCATCATGCGGCCTTTCCGGCTCAACGAATGGCTGATCTGCATCCTCGGGCTCACCACGCCTTTTTATTTTTATGCCGTCTATCTCATTATCACCGGAACCTGGAACTGGGCGACGCTCTGGCCTTACTTCACGGTAGGTCTGCCCCGGGTGGCGCAATCGGCCTGGCTCGCGGGCAGCGCCTTCCTGCTCGTGGTTCCCTTCCTCTCGGGCGGATATTATGTGCAGGAAAGCCTGCGGCGCATACTCATCCAGGTCAGGAAAGGCTGGAGCCTGCTTTTACTGTACCTGCTCGGCGCACTTTTTATTCCCTTTATCAACAGCAGCCATTCCTTCGAAAACTGGATCATGGCCGCCATCCCCCTCGCGGCCTTTCATGCCTGCACTTACCTGTATTCTTCACTCCGGATCTTTCCCCTGCTGCTGTTCTGGATAACGGTGGCGTTTATCCTGGGTTACCAGTATTACGGACCGGGGTGGGGTGGTTAGATAAAAGTTTGAAAGAGGATAGATAAAAGCTGGGCGTGATGATGCTGCTGTGTTGATTTATTTTATAGGCCGTTCCGATTATTATTGAATACTGTAGAGACGCAATATTTTGCGTCTCCATTCACCAG
>CAYNSL010000220.1:0-2953 GCA_964399755.1 uncultured Chitinophaga sp.
CGCTTATTTTACTCGCATTTCTCATCCCCGTCGTTTTCAAAAAACAGGTTACCCGACTGGTCAAAAAGGAGATCAATAAAAACCTGACCGCCAAAGTCGATTTTTCCGGTGTGCGGCTTTCCCTGTTGCGGCATTTTCCCAGGGTAACGATTATCCTCAAAGATTTTACGATCACGGGCTCGGAAAATTTCCATAACGATACGCTGATCGCCGCCCCTACGATCGATATCTCCGCGAATTTCTTCAGCCTGCTGCGGGGAAAAAATATAAAAGTGTACGGAGCCTATTTCAAGGCACCCCGCATCCACGCGCTGGTTGACAGCAACGGGAAGGCCAACTGGGATATTGTCCGGAAAAAAAAGAAAGAAACCGGCGTAACGGATACCAGCGCTTCCGCATTCCGCCTGTCCATCAAAAATTATTCGATCAACGACGGGTATATCGAATACCGGGACGACCGGGCGAAAACCTATACGGAATGGAGCCATGTGAACCACAGCGGTAGCGGTGATTTCAACAAAGACGTCTTCACGCTTTCTACCACGACACGGTCGGACCGGGCTTATTTCACCCAGGATGGCATACCCTGGCTCGCGGGCACCAAAACGGATATCAGGGCGGACATCGGTATTGATACGCGGACACAGACCTATACTTTCAATACCGAACACCTGGTGCTGAACGACCTTCGCCTTTATACAAAGGGTTTTTTCCGGATCGTAAATGACAGTACTTACCGGATGGATATAACCTTCCGCTCGCCGGAAAACGATTTTAAAAATACCCTGTCGCTGGTACCCGTCATTTACCGCCAGGATTTTGATAAACTGCAGGCGGGCGGCGAAGCCGCATTCAACGGGTGGGTGAAAGGCGATTACAGTCCCCTTTCTTTCCCCGCCTACGATATCAAACTGGATGTCAGGAACGGATCATTCAAATACCCCGATCTTCCCAAACCGGTAAAGAATATCGGGTTTAACCTGCACGCTTCGAATCCTGACGGACTACCCGATCATGCCGTTATTGATATCCCCGCCGGTCACCTGCAAATGGGAGATGAACCCTTTGACTTCAGGTTTGTGTATAGGAACCCGAGAACTGTAAAATATATCGATGCCGCCGCGCGCGGCAACCTCGATTTGTCGCAGGTAACTAAATTCATCAAGCTTCGCAACAATACGAAACTGGCGGGACAGACCCGTGCCGACGCCTGGATAAAAGGAAACCTTGCGGCCATTAAAAACCTGCAGGGTGCATTCGGAGCGGGCGGTTTCTTCGATGTAAAAAACCTCTATTATGCTTCGAACGATTTTCCACAGCCCATCCGTAACGGGAATATGATGATCCGGCTCGAAAACAGCGGGGGCGTCGCCGACAATACAATAATTACGTTCAATGCCGGGCATATCGAAGTAGGGAACGACCCGGTAGATTTCAACGGAAAGATCGTCAGGCCCTTCAGCACCCTTGATTTTTCTGGTCATGCTAAAGGCCGCTTTACATTGGATAATGTAAAACAATTCACCCGTTTAACCCCCGGCACATCCCTGAGCGGCCTTTTAAACGCCGATTTAGATTTTACCGGGAACAAAAGCCTGGTCACGAAGGGCGTTTATGATAAAATGAATGTACAGGGAAACGCGGGGCTGAATAACCTGAAGTATAAAGACAGGTCCTACCCAACCGGGATCTCACTCGCTTCAGCCAACCTTGTTTTCAATCCGGCATCTGTAAATATCAGCGGTGTTGCCGGTCATTACCTGGGATCCGATTTTTCGGCAGCCGGCAGCCTGAACAACCTGCTCAGCTACCTGGCGCGCGGGGAAACCGTTAGCGGGAGCCTCGTTGCATCACTGGATAAAATTGACCTGAATGAATGGACCGGCAAAACTGCATCCGCTGCAAGCTCAGCCAATCCAACGCCATTCCTGGTGCCGGGAAATATGAATATCACCATCAATGCCAGCGCCGGTAAAGCCACTTATGACAAGGTGGATTATAATAATATCAGCGGCAAATTGCTGATCGGCGACGAGACCATCCGGCTGCAAACGGTAAAGGCCGAATCCCTCGACGGTACCATCGTGCTCAACGGGTCTTATTCCACCAGGGTCAGTAAAACGAAACCCGACATCAACCTCAGTTACGATGTGCAGGATATGGATGTGCAGAAAGTATTTTATGCATTCAACACGTCAAATTTCCTGATGCCCATCGGGAAATTCCTTTCCGGCAAACTGAATTCGGCGCTGACCATGACGGGTAACCTCAAAGGCAACATGATGCCTGACTTACAAAGCCTGGCGGGAAAAGGAAACCTGCTGCTGCTGCACGGCGTTTTAAAAAAATTCGCGCCGGTCGACAAACTGGCCAACCTGCTGCAGATCGAACACCTGAAATCCATCAGCGTCAGGGATATAAAAAATTATATTGAATTCGCGCACGGAAAAGTGCTGGTGAAACCTTTTACGGTCAAATTTGAAAATATTGAAATGCTGATCAGCGGTTTTCATGGTTTTGATAATTCCATCGACTATGCCATCAACATGAAACTGCCCCGGAGCATCATGGGCAGCAAAGGCAACGAGTTCGTAAATGACCTGGCCGCGCAGGCCAACCGGAACGGGATCCCGCTCAAACTGGGAGAAACGATCAACCTGAACATTAAAATGACCGGCACGATCACGAATCCCTTTATCGGTATTAATATTAAGGGAATGGTGGACGATGTGATCAAGGACATGGAACAGCAGGCAAAAGATTTCCTGAAAGCAAAACTGGACAGCGCCAAAGAAAGGGCCGCAGACAGCCTCTTCAAATCAACCGATAAGTGGAAGGACAGCCTGGGTAAAAAAATCAAAGAGCAGGTATTCGGGAAAGATACAAGCAGTAAAAACAATCTCCCGCCGGTTAAAAATATCATCAAAGGCATTTTCAACCGCGTAAAAAAATC
>CAYNSL010000221.1:0-2791 GCA_964399755.1 uncultured Chitinophaga sp.
TCAAACATTCACCACCAGCACCGGGATCTTCAACTCATGCCGCACCGCGTCGATGGTTTCGCCGTAAATAAAATCCCTGATCCCGCTGTGGCCGTGCGCGCCGATCACGAGCATGGAAGCGCCGCTTTCCTTTACCAGCCGGGCGATCTCTTTGGCCCTGTCCTTGTAACCCAGCAGTCCCACCGCTTCAATCCCCTTATCCTTTAACTGCGCCACGTAATTGTCGAGCTGTAACTGGTCGCGCCGCGTTTCCAGGTCGTCGGCCTCGTATTCCATCACCCGCGTGGTTGCGCTTTCCACTACGTGGATCAGCACGTAGGAACTGTTTTTTTGTCCCTGCCCGATGGCATGACTGAGCAGCTTGAGATCATTCTTGCTGAAATCGAGGGCCACGGCGATTTTCGGGTAAACGGGTATCTCGATATCCTGCAACAGGCCCGCTTCGGGGTGCAGGCGCGCTGCCTGTTTGGCCTTCCTGTTTTTGAGCAGGGGATAAATCGTGGCGATGAGCAGCAGCGCGAGGAAGCCCGCGCCCGAGACGATGATCACGGCTTTCCAGAAAAAGCTTCCTGATTCATTAAAAAAGGCGCCGGCCTGTTCCGCTACCATCCGGATATTGAGATAGACGAGGATGGCGGTGACGAGCGTGGCCACGGCGATCACCAGGGGCTTGATCGCGAATTTCCCCATGGTTTTTTTATCCGCGGTAAAATGGATCAGCGGGATAATGGCGAAGCCGAGCTGGAGACTCAGGATCACCTGGCTCAGTACGAGCAGGCTGTCGATATTTTTTTCGCCGTTGATCAGGATCACCAGTACGGCGGGGATGATAGCGATGAGCCGCGTGAGCAGCCGCCGCATCCATGGATTAATGCGCAGGTGCAGGTAGCCTTCCATCACGATCTGTCCCGCGAGGGTGCCCGTGATGGTGGAGCTTTGTCCCGAAGCGATCAGCGCCACCGCGAATAAAACAGGGGCGAGGCTGGTGCCCAGCATCGGCGCCAATAATTCATGGGCCTGTTTGATCTCGGCCACATCGGTGCGGCCCGTTTTGAAAAAAACGGTGGCCGCCAGCACGAGTATCGCGGCATTGACGAAGAACGCAAGGTTGAGCGCGATGGCGCTGTCGATAAAATTCAGCTTCAGCGCTTTTTTAATACCCGCGTCATCCCTTTTTATTTTCCGGGTCTGCACCAGGGCCGAATGCAGGTATAAATTATGCGGCATCACCGTGGCGCCGATGATCCCGATGGCGATATAGAGCGCGGTATTATTGGGAATGGAGGGAATGAAACCCGTCGCCACTTCCGCCAGGTCGGGTTTGGCCAGCAGGATCTCGATGAGAAAGGAAAGACCGATCACGGCCACCATTGCGATGATAAAGGCTTCCATCTTGCGCATGCCCATCCGCTGCAGTAAAAGGAAAAGGAAAGTGTCGAGCACGGTGATGAGCACGCCCCAGATCAGCGGTAAACCGGTGAGCAATTGAATGCCGATGGCCATGCCGATGATCTCGGCCAGGTCGCAGGCAGCGATGGCGATCTCGGCCAGTCCGTATAACGCGTAATTGATATAGCGCGGATAGGTTTCGCGGTTGGCCTGCGCGAGGTCGCGCCCCCTTACGATACCCAAACGCGCCGAGAGGTTTTGAAGGAGCAGGGCCATCAGGTTGCTCATCAGCAATACCCAGATCAGTTTATACCCGAACTGGCTGCCCCCGGCCAGGTCGGTGGCCCAGTTGCCCGGGTCCATATATCCCACGCTTACCAGGTAGGCGGGACCGAGAAAGGCCAGGGTTCTTCTCCAGCCGGTACGTTTTACGCTGGTGGTGTCGATGCTTCCGTGCACTTCGCTCAGGGATTCGTAGCTGTGTTTATGCCGGTTCATGGATCGTTGTCGGTTATTTTTTTTCCGCCGAGTTTTTTTGCGGCAGGGGGGTGACAAAAATATTTTCGGCCAGCTGGCGGCTGATGGTAAAAACCGGTTGGCGCCCCGCGCGGATCTCCAGCGAATCGTCGAAGGCGAAACGCTTTTTTACTTCCAGCCGCGCGCCGATGCGGATCTTTTTATGTTCGAGCAATTCAAGCAAGTGGCCGGGCTGATCGCTCACGCTGCTCACCAGGGCGGCCTGCCCCGGGGGCAGTTCGGTGAGGCAGATTTTTTTTTGCGTTTCGATCTTCCCTTCCGCATCGGGGATGGGGTCGCCGTGCGGGTCTACCCGCGGGAAGCCCAGGTATTCGTCGAGCTTATCGATCAGTTTCTTGCTGCTCACATGTTCCAGGTCCTCAGCCACGGCATGCACTTCGTCCCAACTGAACTTTAATTTCTCCGCGAGGAAGAATTCCCAGAGCCGGTGGCGGCGGATGATGCCCAGCGCCACTCTGCTGCCCTCGGCGGTGAGGCGGAAGCCGCGGTAGGCCTGGTAGTGGAGGAGTTTTTTGCCCCGGAGTTTTTTCATCATGTCGGTCACCGAAGCGGGTTTGGTCCTGAGTTCCCCGGCCAGTTCATTGGTGCCCACCTTGCCGCCCCCGCCCTGGAGGCGGTAGATGGCCTTGATATAGTTTTCCTCGCTGGTGGTGTAGTTCAGCATGGCTAAAAATAAATTTAGGCAAAACTAAAAAATAAGCAGGAATTTTCCAAATGGGAGGGGGGAGGAGGAAATAAGTATATAAGTAAATAAGTAAATAAGTATATAAAGTATCTAGCGGTTTAAGATACGCGGGGTCGGGAAGGGGTGGGCGGGCCGGTGTGAATAGAGGCCACGATGGTCTGCCTGCGGCAGAAAGGTTTG
>CAYNSL010000222.1:0-2765 GCA_964399755.1 uncultured Chitinophaga sp.
AAGAGGTTTTCCTAAGTTACAGGAAAACCTCTTAATCACAAAGGGCACGGATTAATGTTCTGTTACCAGAACGGGAAATCGTTTATTGACGTACGAATTTATCGGTCCATTGGTTGCTGTTATCGGTAAAGCGGATCAGGTACATGCCGCCGGTGATGGACTGGGCCGGGATCGTGTTCATTCCGCTTACAAGTTGACCTTTGGCGGCCATTTTACCGTTAAAATCATAGATCATCCAGCTGAAATTACCGGGGCTCGACACGGTGATGCTGTTATTGACCAGGTTACTCAGCAGTTTGGGCCTGATATCGTTGCCCGTATTGCGGAGGGTGACGATATTGGAATAATAGCTGCGGCCGTTGTCGAAGGTCACTTTCAAACGGTATTGCACAGCCGAAGAGATATTCGGGGTGTAGAGGAAACTGCGGTCGGCCGGGGCCGGCTGGGTTACGGGACTGAAACTGCGGCCATCCCTTGACATTTCCAGCAGCAGTTCGGTTACCTGTTCATCGGCATCGATCACCCAGTTCAGTTTATGCCGCCCGGCCACCAGTTCACCCTGCAGTTCCAGCTTGCGCAGGGGAAGGGTATTGGGCAAATAGCTGCCCTGCAGCGAATATGATCCGAGGCTGGCATAATTGGGGGCGTACATATTGCCCTTTCCTTCAATCTTCATATAGTATGTGCCGGCATTCAGGAATGTATCAATCACGGAATTCAGTAACAAGCCGGGATTGTAAATGTTCAGTTGGGTTTGGGAACCGTTATATAAGGTAACCTGCATATCAAGGTTTGAACCCGTGTTGCCGGTGCCGATATTGTAGGGAATGGCGTTCAGGACAAAGCGCCCGTTGCCGGGTTGCGTGAACCTGAACATATCCTGGTCTGTATTCTGTTCAATCGCACCAAGTACGGTAAACTGGCCTGAATTCAGGTTCAGCGCGGAAGCCGAAGCAAAATTGCCGGCGAAATCATCGGTGCGGTAAGAGAACCCGTTACTGCCCGTGATCACCGACAGGTCATTCTGAATGACGTTGCAGCCATAGGAATTGGGACCGCTGTTCCAGAGCGTGAAATTCCGGTAATAACCCACGCCCATGATCGGGGCCCAGGCGATTTCGCCCGATCCCACACCGGGATTATAATCGGTTATTTTGGCGCAACTGGCATTATAGGAAGCCTGGTGATAGAGGCCAAGGGTATGTCCCGCCTCATGGGAAGCGGCTTCGGCCACGTTCTTTTCATTTAAACCCAGTAGGGCCGAGAAAACAAAACAGGGCGTATTATCACCCCAGGTAAAAGAGCCTACAAAGGCCACCCCGCCTGCATTCCCGTACCAATCGGAGGTAACGGTAACGATTACGCGCATACGCTTATTGGCGGGCGCGGCGAAGTATTTGGTGGAGTCGGTTGTTACGTTGATATTAAAAGGGCGGTAATCTTCCGCCACCCGGTTGAAGGCCGAAGTGATCTGGGTGTTGTTCAGGCCGGAAGCCCCGCAAACGATGGGGCCGTTAAAGTTCCAGGACGTGTTGGTGACCGTTTGGCCGTCGAAGTCCAGGAAGATCACGGCGGAAGCCGAGGGGTAACTGCTCAGCACAGGCACCTGGGCTTTGGCAAGGGTGGCGCAGGATAACAGCAGCGCCAGCAGGCCGGATTTGTATACGTTTTTCATAACAAGGAGGATTTTAGTTTTTCAATAGGGACACAAGGGTTACAGATATAAAAACGGGACAGCAATAACTTCAGGTAAATAAATTATTCATTGACCAGGTCGTAAAAATTCCTTTTTACCCAGGTCCAGTTTCCGTCGGGGCGCTGCAGTTCATACAGGTCGCCGTGTTTGAAACTGAGGATACGGCCGGTGTAGGTCACGGTGCCGTCATCGCGGGTAACGCGGGAAAGGGTCATGCGCGCGCCGTTGAAATTGGTGGAGCGGATCACCACGGTCTGGAACCCTTCTTCGGGCCGGCCGGCTACGGAGACCACTTCACCTTCAAATAAACGGGCGGCGTCGGGCGACATTTTCAGGCTGGCGGGTCTTCCGGCCTGTGTGCCGAGCAGGGCATTGATCTCGTCGGCGCTCACCGGCACTTTGTCGGGCAGTCCGTCGAATAAGCGGGGTTTGTTGTAATCCGGTTCATTAATGGGAACAGGCTTTTCCTGGGCGAAGCCGGCGAGGCTGCAAAGGGCCATGACGGCACAGAGTACGGCGGTACGAAGGTTTTTCATTTGAACTTTTTTTAAAGTCAATAGGATATTGTTCGGCAGTCGTTGGACTCAACTGCAGTTTTCAGGGGGACGGTGATACAAGATTTGTGAAAGTTTTAAACAGATGCAAGTCCGGAGCAACAGAATTGCCGGTAATTGAGGAGTAGTACCCGCAGCGTATCGTAAATCTGCGAAACGCGGGGCTGTTGATCTACTATTTAATACTGGTTTGTGCCCAGCATCACCAGCGTGCAGGCTTCTTTGGTGAGGATGTTTTTTGCCCGGGCCAGGTTTTCCAGCTCTTCGTTTTCGGCGCCGGGGTTGAAGATGATGCGCTTTGGGCGCAGCGAGAGTATATAATCATAGTATTCCCGCTGGTGCTGCGGGTTGAGGTACATCGTAACGGTGTCGATATTGTCGAAAGCTTCTTTGGCGGTACCGATGCTGACATCGCCTACCCGGGTCATTTTTCTGCCGATGGCCACGACGGGGTGACCGTGCTGGCGCAGGCGTTGTATAGCGAGATAGCTATAGCGGGAGGGATTATCGGAAGC
>CAYNSL010000223.1:0-2742 GCA_964399755.1 uncultured Chitinophaga sp.
GCGATCGAGTTCGTGCTCGATCTCGGCCGCGCGCTGCACGCGCACGGCCACCCGTCCCACTGGCTCGAGGCCGGCATGGAGCGCGCCGCGGCGCGGCTCGGGCTGCACGGCCAGTTCTTCACGACGCCGACGTCGATCTTCGCCGCGTTCGGCGAGCAGCACCGGCAGCGGACGCGGCTGTTGCGCGTCGAGCCCGGTGAGTTGCACCTCGAGCGCGTCGAGCAGGTGCTCGCGCTCGGCCGCGAGGTGCTCGCGGGTCGCCTTACGCCCGCGGAGGGCTCGCGCCGTCTCGCCGCGCACCTCGCGGCGCCGCCGCGCTGGGGCGCGATGGCGAGCGGACTGGCATTCGTCCTCTCGGGGGCGGCCGCGTGCCGGTTCCTCGGCGGCGGCGCGGCCGAGATCGCGGCGGCGGCGCTGCTCGGCGGCGTCGTGGCGATGCTCGCCGCGCTCGCCCCGCGCGTCGCGGTGCTGGGCCGGCTGTTCGAGCCGCTCGCGGCGTTCGTCGTCTCGGCGCTCGCGGGCCTGCTGGCGGTGCGCTTCCCGCTCTCGGCCTACGTCGCCACGGTCGGCGCGATCCTCGTGCTTCTGCCGGGGCTCACGCTCACGGTGGCGATGGCGGAGCTGTCGTCCCGCCACCTCGTCTCGGGCACCGCGCGCCTGACCGGCGCGGGCGCGCAGTTCCTCGGGCTGGCGTTCGGCGTCGCGATGGGCGCGCGTCTCGCCGCGCTCGCGGCGGGCACGCCGCCCGCCGTCACGCCGGCGCCGCTACCGGCGTGGACGGAGGTCGCCGCGCTCGCGCTCGCGCCGCTCGCCTTCACGGTGCTGCTGCGCGCGCGGCCGCGCGACTTCCCGTGGCTGTTCGGCGTCGGCGCCTGCGCGTTCCTGGCGGGCCGCGCGTCGGCGGCGTTCGTCGGTCCCGAACTGGGGGCGTTCACCGGGGCGTTCACGGCCACCGCGCTCAGCAACGTGCTCGCCCGGCGGCGCGGCAGCTCGCCCGCGACGACGCTCGTGCCGTCCATCCTCCTGCTCGTGCCCGGCAGCATCGGCTTCCGCAGCCTCACGATGCTCATGAACCGGGACGTGCTGAGCGGCGTCGAGACCGCGTTCTGGATGTTCGTCACCGCGGCGGCGCTCGTCGCCGGCATGCTCATGGCCGGCGTCCTCGTGCCCGCACCGCCGCTCGCCGAGGACGGGGCACGAAGCGTCGGCGCTACGCCGACGGCGGCACCGTGAGGACCGGGCACTTCACGAGGTGCCGCACGCCCGAGACGGTCGCGCCGTAGACGACGTCGCGCAGCCCGCGGTGGCCGTGCGAGCCCGTCACGAGCAGGTCGGCCGCGACCTCGTTGACGATGCGCGCGATCTCCGCCGTCGCGTCGCCGTGGCCCAGCCGCACGCTGGCCGCGACGCCGCGCGAGGAGAACGCGACGGCGATGACGCGGAGCGCCGCTTCGTCCTCGCGCGCCTCCTCGTCGCGGCTCTGCTCGCCGAGGTAACGGCTCGCCGCCGACTCGACGACGTGCACGAACACCAGCTCCGTCCCGGGCTGGAAGTCGAGCGTGCGCAGGAATCCCAGCACGCTCGCGTCGGCGCGGCCGCGCTCGAGCGCGACCGCGATCCGTCGGTGCGCGAGCGCCTGCATCGCGAGCGGGGAAGGCGCCGGCGCCTCGACCGGCGCCGGGGCCGGCGGCGCGGCTCCGGCCGCCGGCGCGCCGCGCATGCGCGAGCCGATCGCGTGCACCGCCGCGGCGGCCTGCGGCAGCAGCGCCGGCCAGCGGCGCTCGAGCCACGGCGCGAGCGCCACGTACGCGAGCAGCAGCGCGAGCCCGGCGGCCCCCGGCATCGCCACGCCCCACACCCACCAGGCGCCGGGCGAGGCGGCGGCCCAGCCCGCGACGGTGTCCACGACGAGCTTGCCGTTCAGCCCCGCGATGATCGCGACGACGAGCACCGCGAGCGCCGTGACCCACGCCGGGTTCGTGAAGTCGCCCATGCGCCGCCGGTCGCTCGTGAACGAGACGAGCGGCACGACCGCGAACGAGAGCTGCATGCTGAGCACCACCTGCGAGAGCACGAGCAGGTCGTCCACCGCCTTCTCGCCGCGCAGGGCGATCACGAGCGCCGCGGGCACGATCGCGAGCCCGCGGCTGATGAGCCGGCGCAGCCACGGGCGCACGCGGATGCGCACGAAGCCCTCCATCACGATCTGCCCCGCGAGCGTTCCCGTGATCGTGCTCGACTGGCCGGCGCTCAGCAGCGCGACCGCGAAGACCGTCGAGGCGAGCGAGGTGCCGAGCAGCGGCGCGAGCAGGCCGTGCGCCTCCGCGAGGCCCGCGACGCCCTCGTGGGCCGTGCCGTGGAACGTCGCGGCGGCGAGCACGAGGATCGCGCCGTTCACGAACAGCGCGGCGTTGAGCGCGACCACGGTGTCCACGAGGTTCATCCGGCACGCCTCGCGCTTGCCCTCGACCGTCGCGGCGCTCGCGCGGCTCTGCACGAGCGCGCTGTGGAGGTAGAGGTTGTGGGGCATGACGGTGGCGCCGAGGATGCCCATCGCCACGTAGAGCGACTCGCCGTTCAGCCCGAGCACCGACACGCCGCCGCCCGGGGCGCGCGCGAACAGGCTTGGGTGGCCCGCCGGGTCGCGCGGCACGAGCGAGGCGAGGATCGCCGGCACGTCGGGCCGCGAGAGGAACATCTCGATGCCGAAGCAGATGCCGATCGTCGCCACGAGCGTGATGA
>CAYNSL010000224.1:0-2717 GCA_964399755.1 uncultured Chitinophaga sp.
ATGGTATTGGCGCGGTCGATGATATTGAAGATCTCGAAACTGGCCCAGATATTATCGAAATTACGGAAGGGAGAATGGCTGCGGCGCTTGCTGCGGTCGTCGTCCATCAGCAGGGCGCTGAAACCGATATCGCAGCGGATATAGGGATTGATAAAGGCGGCATTGCGGTATTTTACCGAACCGGGAATATTATAGGGCATGTTGCTGCCGTATAATAGGTTCAGGTAAACCTTGAAATTCTTGTTCGTGGGCAGGTAGTCCTGCAGGTATAAACCAAAGGTAACGCGCCGGTCGGTGGGACGGCGGATATACCCGTTCTGCGTAAGCGAACTGTCGATGGGCTGGTTCAGCGAATCCAGCTTGTACACTTTAAAGAAATCATTGCTGATATCCTCCGATGTCTTCATGATCCCCAGGCTTACCCAGCTCTCGGCATCGGGCACCAGCTCGCCGTGCAGCCGCATCTCCACCCCCGCGGCATAGGCCTTCGCACTGTTCTCGCCGAAATAACGGAGCCGCACATTGTCGATATCATAGGGCACCACATCGGTCATGTTCTTGTAATAGAACTCGGTGGTCCAGCGCATGGGCCGGTCGTTCAGCCCGATAAAATTATAATCAAAGCCAAACACCCCCTGCCAGCTTTTCTGGGCCTTCAGTTTCGTATTCACCGTTCCGTCATACCTCCTCAACTCGCGGTAAAAAGGCGGCTGGTCATAGATACCCGCGGCCGCCCTGAACACGATATCCTTTTTCCCCTTCGGCTTCCAGCTCGCGCCCACGCGGGGAGAGATCAGGAATTCGCCGTTGAGGGAATTGTAATTAAAGCGTACCCCCGCGCTGATCGTGGCGGAATGACTGGAATCGCCCAGCAAAATATTATCCTGCAGGTAGCCGGAGAATTTATTAATACTTAAGTCGGCATTTGATTTCAGCACTTTGTTCAGCCGCAGCAGATCGGGCTGGTAGGGGAGGGCATAACCGGCTGAATCCTGGAACTCCCATTCGTTGAGCTTGTCGGCGATCGAAGAATGATCATACCCCAGTCCCCATTGGAATGCATGTTTGCCCTGGTCGTAATTTCCCTTATGCGACACATTCCAGTTCTCCACGTTCAGGCTATTGCGGGCCCAGTTCTGGTACACCCCCGCGCCCAGCGGGTTCACGATCACGCCATAGGTGGGATTTCTTTTGTCAAAATCCCTTTCGCCGAAAAGATAGGCGCCGATGATATCGATGTTCTCGCGCTCGTCGTTCTCAAACCGCGAAGCCATCCATTTCAGCCGCAGTTTTTTATTCACCTGGTTGGTGAGCGCGAAACCCAGCATATTGGTCTGGTACTGGTCTTTCTCCCTTCCCTCGAAAAATATATCGATCCCCAGGGTCGCGCTGAAGAAGGGCGAATACACCGAGGTGGTGATCTGGCTGGTTTGCGGGATCAGGGTGAATTTTGTCTGCGAGATATTGCTTAAAAGTTCGGCCTGCCATTTGGGAGCAAGCTGGTAGGTAAGCAGGGCCTGGAAATCGGCCGAAGAAGGCACATAATTTCCCTTGGTGGCCTGGCTGCTTAATAAATTCCGGTTGCTGCGGTTGCGGATGCCGACGAGGTAGGTGAATTTCGAATTCTTGCTTGCCCCTTCCAGTTCCAGTCCCTGTTCGAGGATGCTGATAAAGGCCGAGCCGCCGAATTTTTTTGGTTTCTTGTACTGGATATCGAGCACGCTGCTCAGTTTGTCGCCGTACTTGGCCTGGAAGCCCCCGGTATAGAAACTGATATTGCGCACCATCTCGGGGTTGATAAAACTAAGCCCTTCCTGCTGCCCGCTGCGGATCAGGTAGGGGCGGAACACTTCAAAATCGTTTACATAGATCAGGTTCTCGTCATAACTGCCACCCCTGACCGAATACTGCGACGTGAGCTCATTGTTGGAGCCGACGAAGATCTTGATCAGGCTTTCCACGCCGGTCACCGCCGAGGGCAGGTTGAGAATGGTTTTGGGGTTGGGGCGTATCAATCCCGCTTCCCGCCGGTCGCGGGTATCGGTCACCACCACTTCGGGCAGGGTCTTTTCGCCTTTTTCCATGCGGATGGTCAGGGTTTCTTCCTCGCCCTCGTTGAGCAGGAAATTGCGTTGCTGCGGGTTGCGGCCAGTGTAGGTGAACACAATCGCAAAGGCCCGGTCGGCCGCCACTTTGATCCTGAAATAACCCGAATCGTTGGTGATGATGCCCTTGGATTGTCCCAGTATCGTTACCGAAACGCCCGGGATGGGGTTTTCGTTTTCATCAACCACTTTGCCGGAAACGAAGGCGGATTTTTTTTGGGAAAAGGAGAACGCTGATAACAGAAGACAGGCTGCAGTCAGTATTATTGCGCGGTTGCTGATCTTCATAAGTATTGCCGGGACAAGATACGAATTGTTTGAATTATAATTGCGGGACTGCAAATCCCGAAAAGCCGGGCCGGGAGGAGAAAATTTTGGAAAGTGCAATTGGGAAATTTCGAAATTTCTTTAAAGAATATAGTTTTCCTACTTTTTCATTTGCGTGATCTATGAAAAAAATAGGAAACTTAGTGCTTTAGGAAGATTCCAAAATTCCAAAATTTCAAATCCCGATCGCTATCGGGACCAAAATTCTCAAACTCTCTTCAACTTCGCGATCATCTCTGTTGGATTCTCAGATTTGAAGACCGTGTTGCCGGCAACGAGCACATC
>CAYNSL010000225.1:0-2691 GCA_964399755.1 uncultured Chitinophaga sp.
CTTCTTTATTCCCATCATTTATCCCAGTAACAAATATTTCAATAACCCCCCTTACTATTCCGAAGTAAGGTTTTTTACCACTATTATTAATAATCTTCTAATTACAGACTTTTCACCACTTTTAAGACTTTCTACTTATTAAGCCCTCTAACTTTTATCTGGTACAAAGGTTCTCCCGGATTCTATCGAACTCTCCAAACAGGAAACAACCCTAACTTTTATCATTTTCTTTGAGATTTTCCGAATCAAAAAGGAAATCTCCAAAGTACAACCACTCTCATCTATCATCTCTCATCTCTCATCTGCATGCTTTTTCCGCCGTTCATCCTAAAATATTCCCCCTCCATGCAACATCCGGTCAATTCCGTTTACTTTATATAAAACCGATTTCTGGCACTCCAGGCTGTTATACCGACTGTTGAAACACTGGTGCAGCAATGCATCGAGGGCGAACGATCCGCGTTCCGGGCGCTGTATGACCGCTATGCGAAGGCCATGTACAATACGGCCCTGCGGATCCTTGACCAGCCGGCCGATGCGGAAGATGTACTGCAGGAATCTTTTGCCGACGCGTTCCGCCAGCTGAAGCTCTTTGAGAACCGGTCCACCTTCGGGGCCTGGCTGAAACAGATCGTCGTCCATAAATGCCTGGCCCAGCTCAAAAAACGGCGTGTGGATTGGGTGGATATTGAAAAAGTACCCGAACAGGCGGAAGAAACGGTGGCCGATGAAAATGAAGTATGGTATACCGTAGATATCATCCGCAACGCCCTGCCTGACCTGCCCGACGGGTACCGGAGCGTGCTTTCGCTTTATCTCTTTGAAGGGTATGACCAGGAAGAGATCGCAGAGATACTCGGGGTAGCGCCATCCACCGTAAGAACGCAGTACATCAGGGCCAAACAAAAATTGCTTCAATTACTGAAAAAAAGAGAAGTGTATGAGCGATAATTTTGAAAAATTCGTCCGGACCAACCGGCGCGATTTTGACACGGAAACGCCCCCGGCCCAACTCTGGGACCGGATCGAAAAAACGCTCCCGGCGGAGAAACCCGCTAAAAGGTTTACCCTCCGCGATATCTATAAATGGAGCGCCGCGGCCGCCATATTGTTCATCACACTGACCTCTGTATATTTTTTATTCATTCGGAAGAATAGCCATGAAGGATCCAAGACCAACGATCCGGTCGTTACGGTGAACCTCGCTGATAAGGGCGGCATCGCTCCGGAATATGCCGCCGAATTCAAAGAGGTTTACCGCTCGATCGGTGAACGGGAAAAGGAACTGAAGATCGCCACTGCCGGGCAGCCCGAACTCTACCAGCAATTCCGGAAAGATATCAGCGCGCTGGACAGTTCATTTCAAACCCTGATGAAACAGGCTGAAAACAGTCCCAACCGGGACCTGATCATCAAGGCCATGATCCAGAACCTGCGGCTACAGGCTGAACTGCTGTCACGGCAACTGATGATCTCGACCGAATTCAACAACACAAAATCAACGAAAACATCTAAAACATGAAAAAGACATTCAACCTTATTTGCCTCATCACCCTGCTGGCCGCCGCCCTGCCCACGCGGGCGCAGGTGGACATGAGCGAGCGGAAACGGTACGACAATTTCAAGGAAAGAAATATTTCGAAAACCTACCCCGCCGCGGGCAACAGCCTGGAAATCGATAACAGTTTCGGGAATGTGAAAGTCACCACCTGGGACAAAAACGAGATCAAGGTCGATATCCATATCGAAGCCAGTTCCACCGATAAGAACTGGGCGGAGAAGACCTTTGAATCGATTTCGGTAACCGACAAGCAAGCCGGCAATAAGATCAGCTTTAAAACGGAGCATAAAGACGTTAGCAATAATTGCAAGAACTGCCGTACCAGCATGATCACCGACTATGAAGTGTATATGCCGGCCACGAATACCCTCTCGATCGAAAATTCTTTTGGCGATATCGTGGTACCCGATTACAGCGGAACGATATCACTCAACAGCCAGTTCGGCTCGCTGACCGCCGGCAAATTGCCGAAGTCGGGTAAACTGCGGGTTGAATTCGGGCGCGCCGATATCAAAAGCGCCGCCAATGTAGACGCCAGTTTCAAATTCTCCCGGGTCTTAATAGATCAGCTTAGCGGGAACAATAAAGTGTACATGGAGTTCTGCAGCTTCAGCAAGTTCAGCCTGGCCGGTGACCTGGGATCGCTGAAGATCGACGAATCCTACAGCACGGTTAATCTCAACCCCGCCGCGGGACTTTCCGCCAGCTATGATATCTCCACCAGTTTCGGTTCGGTGGCCGACCGCAGCAATATCGGCATCAAACGCACCGACACGCCCGACCAGTACGGTCCCGATTCCGAAAAGAAATATGAAGGGAAGTCAGGCTCCGGCGCCGCGAAGATTGATATCAATTCCAGTTTCGGAAGGATCATCATCGGCGAAGCCACGGCAGATGAAATGAAGGATAAGAAAGACAGGAAGGAAAAAAGAGTGGTCATGGCTTTCCCCCTCGAATTTTTCAGGGTATAGCCTGATCCGTCACTGTAATTACCCGGTCCCTGTTTCCCGTAAGAAGCAGGGATCGGTTTTTGGTTGAATGTTAAATGAAAAATTTTAAATGTTAAATAAGGGTGTTAATCTAACGGAGATATGTATTCGCTGAATGAAACTTTTATTATTCTCCGTTCG
>CAYNSL010000226.1:0-2639 GCA_964399755.1 uncultured Chitinophaga sp.
CAATCCAAAAAACTTCTTATTTTTACCACAAATCGCACCAACATGAAGCTGCTTAAACTAACTGCTTTAACCCTTTCTGTGTCCTTCACGCTTTTCGCTATCAGCTCCTGTGAATCGGATGCTGAAATGAAAAAAACGACCGATTATCAAAAGAACGGCATCGTGATCACCGGCGCCAATGAATATCCCGCCACCGCTTCCACGGCGCTGGGCAAACTGGATGTTTACTACACCAAAGAAACAAGGATACTTACGTACACGCTGAACTGGTCCGGACTTAGCGGAGCGGTTACCGCCATTCATATTAACGGACTGGCACCGCTGGGCTATGGCTCCCCCCTGGTTGTGCAAACCCTTACCAACGGATCCATCGTGAAATGCCCCACATCGGGAAATACTTCCTGCGGCACTTATACCGGCACCTTGATGGTGGACGGCGTTGTGGTGAAAGAAGCCGACCTGCTGAACGGGCAGTACTACCTGCATATCCATACGGCCGCTTACCCCGCATCTTCACCCCTGGACGGCCGCGGAGAGATCCGGGCGCAGATCATGTTCCAGTAAAAAAAGAAAGCTTTTCATAAGATTAATAAACCCCGGTACACCCGGGGTTTTATTTTGCCTCGAACCAGAGAGGCTTTTTACTGTCGTTGTCACCATTGTAATTGATAAGCAACTCCTCTCCCGCCCGGATAGGTTTGCAACTGCGGATGCGGATATGTTCCCCCTCATAATCCATTTCATATTCACAGTTGCTGTCGTAGGAATGATTGTATATCGAAACATAACCCAGGGCCACGCAGCATTGGCCCCGCGATTCGCCCCATTCGAAAATATAATCGTGCAGCCGGGTCTTGTCCAGCCATGCCCGCTCCTCCCCCCGCATCACGATCACCGGGGCGATTTCCACGAGGGTGCCGGGTTCGATCGCTTCCGATGTAAAGACCCCGCGGCCTTTTTCTCCCGCGGGCGCGATGAAAAGAAAAGGGAGTATCATATCGGATGTTTTATTAAAAATTCCCGGCCAAATGTAAGCCATACCCCCAAGCCTTGTTAACCGTTCCTTATTTCACCGCGGGAAATATCCGGCATACAATCCGCATCGTACATTTGCCGCATGCCCGCAGAACTGGAACAACCCACGCTAACCGAACAGTTTGAATCCGTGATCGGCACGGAAGACAAACTGCAGATTCGCGAGTTCCTCGACGACCAGATCATCAGCGATGTGGCGCAACTGGTGGAACTGTACCCCGATTACGAAAACCAGATCATCGCGCATATGTCGCTGCACCGGGCCGCCAGCGTATTTAAGATACTCGAACTGTCCACGCAGAAGCGGATCATCCAGTCGCTCCCGGCCAATACCACCGCTTCGCTCCTGAACGAACTGCCTGCCGACGACCGGACCGATTTCCTCGAAGAACTGCCGGGCAACGTAGTACGCGAGCTGATCAAGCTGCTTGAGCCGGAAGAAAGAAAGATCACCCTCTCGCTGCTGGGCTATCCCGAAAACAGCATCGGCCGGCTGATGACGCCGGATTATGTATACGTGTATCCCTGGAATACCATTGAAGAAGTGTTTGGCACCATCCGCAAATACGGGAAAGACAGCGAAACGATCAACGTGATCTACGTGATCAATGCGGAGGGCGAACTGCTGGATGATATCCGGATCCGCGAGTTCATCCTCAACCCCCCCGATAAAAAAGTGGAGGAGCTGATGGACGAACGGTTCGTGGCCCTGCACCCGGAAGACGACCAGGAAACCGCCAGTGAAGTGTTCAAAATGAATAATCGCGTAGCCCTGCCCGTGGTAGGCGATCACAATAAACTGCTGGGGATCGTTACCATCGATGATATCCTCTGGGTGGCCGCGGAGGAATTCAGCGAAGACATGCAGAAAATGGGCGGTACCGCCGCGCTGAACGAGCCCTACCTCGAAATGCCGATCTTCCGGCTTTTTAAAAAGAGAGTGGTATGGCTGGTGGTCCTTTTTCTCGGCGAATTGCTTACCGCTACGGCGATGGCTTATTTCGAGGATGAAATTAAAAAAGCCGTCGTGCTCGCGCTCTTTGTACCCCTGATCATTTCCAGCGGGGGCAACAGCGGATCGCAGGCTTCCACCCTCATCATCCAGGCCATGGCCGTAGGTGAGATCCGGCTGCGCGACTGGTGGCGGGTGATGCGCCGCGAGATCGTTTCCGGTCTGCTGCTGGGCACCGTACTCGGCATCATCGGTTTTCTCCGCATCCTGGCCTGGCATTCCTTTGCGCCCGATCTCTACGGGGCGCACTGGCTCCCGATCGGGATCACCGTTTCCATCACCCTGCTGGGCGTAGTGCTCTGGGGAACCTTATCCGGCAGTATGCTGCCGCTGTTATTAAAAAGACTCGGCGCCGACCCGGCCGTCAGTTCCGCTCCCTTCGTGGCTACCCTGGTCGACGTAACCGGCCTGATCATCTATTTTTCCGTGGCCTTCGCTATACTTAGTGGTAGCCTGCTTTGAGGTAGGTGGCGAAGTGAATTTTGGAATTTGGAATTTTGGAATTTTGGAATCGAACCTTCTAAGAAGCTATAATACACTAAAGGAATTTTACAACTTTCGGGAACTATTGCCTATTGTCTATTGCCTATTG
>CAYNSL010000227.1:0-2584 GCA_964399755.1 uncultured Chitinophaga sp.
TAAACAATAAACAGTAAACAATAAACAGTAAACAATAAACAGTAAACAATAAACAGTAAACAATAAACAATAAACAGTTTGAAGCGGGATTACCATGCTGCCCTGGCAGACGCGTTGACGGATAAATCGGAAAATTCACCCGCAAGGAATTTATAATAACCGGTAATGGCGATCATGCCGGCGTTATCGGTGCAATATTGGAAAGCCGGGATATAGGTCTCCCAGTTATATTTTCTTCCCGTTTCTTCAAAAGCGCTGCGTAATCCGCTGTTGGCGGATACGCCGCCGGCCAGGCAGACCCTGCTGATACCGGTAGCGGCGGAGGCCCTGATCAGTTTATGCAGCAGGATGCTGATGATCCGCTGTTGGATGGATGCGCAGATATCGGCCAGGTTATTGTTGATAAATTCAATGCGCTCCGCTTCGGTCACACCGGGCTCTTCCTTATATAAATTACTTTTCCCGGCGTTTTGAAGAAAATAAAGGATCGATGTCTTGAGACCGCTGAAACTGAAATCGAGCCCGGGCACCTGCGGTTCCGGAAACCGGAACCGGTGAGGGTTACCTGCTTTTGCATAACGGTCGATCAGCGGCCCGCCGGGATAGGGGAGTCCCAGTAATTTGGCAGATTTGTCAAAAGCTTCCCCAGCCGCGTCATCAATGGTTTCCCCGATCACGCGCAGCTTTGTGGGCGACTCGCAAACGACTATTTGCGTATGCCCGCCGCTAACCGTAAGACAAAGAAAAGGAAATCCGGGCCGTGGTTCCGCGATCAGGTTGGCCAGCACATGCGCCTGCATATGGTGAACGGCGATCAGTGGTTTACCCAGCGAGAGCGCCATCGACTTGGCAAACTGGCAACCCACCAGCAGGGAACCGATCAGGCCGGGTGATTGGGTAAACGCGATCGCATCGATCCCGTTTTTCGCGCAACCCGCTTCCTGCAGCGCGGCATCCACCACGGGAACGATATGCTGTATATGCGCCCTGGATGCCAGTTCGGGAACCACGCCGCCGTATTTTTCGTGCACGGTTTGATTGGCGATCACGTTGGAAAGAATTTTTCCATCGGTACAAACCGCCGCCGATGTTTCATCGCAGGAAGATTCAATTGCTAAAATGGTTGCCCTCTGACTCATCTGACCAGTATGACTTGTCTGATTAATTTATTTTATTGAATTAACTTATTTACCTATATACTTATTTACTTATTTACTTATTCGACTTCCCTACTTACTTCTAATCGCCGCCACCGGATCCATCTTCGCCGCCTGCCGGGCCGGTATAAAACCCGCCAGCACCCCAACAATGATGCAGATGATGATGGCCATGGCCATGTTTGAAGTGGAAATATACACGGGAAAATCGAGGGCGCTGGTTAGCAAACGGGTGAGCAGCCAGACCAGCGTAAGCCCGATCAGCCCGCCGATGATGCAGAGGAAGGCCGACTCGAGCAAAAATTCGGCAAGGATGACCCGGTTCTTTGCGCCCACTGCTTTTTTCAGACCGATCTGATTAGTTCTTTCCCTGACCGTAACAAACATAATATTCGCCACACCAAACATGCCTACGATCAGCGAGAGCGCGGCGATGGCCCAGCCGCCGATATTCAGGCTGACAAAAGCCGAACTGATCGCTTCGCTGAAATCATTAACGTCGTTCAACGCGAAATCCTCTTCCTTGGTGGGCGGTAGTTTATGGATGGCACGCATGGTGCCGGTAAGATCATTTTTGAGCTCCTTGCTGCTCATGTTGTCGAGCCCCTGTACCAGGATCAGCGGGTCGGCCCTTTTTTCATCCATGATATTGCGCGCGAAACGGTAGGAACAAACTACGCTCTGGTCAAACTGCCAGCCCCCGATCATGGTCTTGCCCTGTTTTTTGATCACGCCCGCCACGATGATCTTTTTTCCCTTACAGCTGATCAGCCGGCCCACGGCTCTTTCGGGCGAGCCGAATAATTTTTCGGCTACTTCATTACCGATCACGCAAACCGGGCTGCCCTGTGTGAATTCGGCGTCGGTGAGGTAACGCCCGTATTCGATATCGATGGGCTGTATTTCCTTAAACTCTTCGCTGATGCCGTAAATATTAACACCCGAGAGCCGGTTGCTTTCCACATCCACATCACCCGCGACGCTGATCTTGAAGGCCGCGTACTTGGCGCCGGGAGTCCTTTCCTTGATCTGTTTCAGCTCGGCGTATTTGGGAACGGGCCGATTTACATATTTCCACCAGGGATAATCGGGTCCGCCCCCGGCGGTGTAATCCCATTTGTCGATATAAATGGTGTTGGTACCAAGCGATTTTACTTCGTTCTGGATATTTTGCTCCAGGCTGTTGACCGTAGCCAGTACGCCGATGATACAGAATATGCCAATTGTAATGCCGAACAGCGACAGGAAAGTGCGGAGTTTGTTCTTCCACAGTTCCTGCACCGCCATCATAAAGCTGCTGGCCACGATTTCAACGGAACGGCGAAACATACCACAAAGGTACGAAGCGGTGCTTTCTCCCGTTCAACTCCTGTTTTTGTGTTACCTTTGCGGACTTTAATTCAGTCATATCAGTCATATCAGTCATA
>CAYNSL010000228.1:0-2562 GCA_964399755.1 uncultured Chitinophaga sp.
TTGAAGATATTGCTGGCATCCAGCGATCCGCTGGCGCCGCCGGCACCCACGATCGTATGCAATTCATCGATGAAAAGGATCACATCGCGGTTCTTTTCAAGTTCGTTCATGATCGCCTTCATCCTTTCTTCGAATTGGCCCCTGTACTTGGTACCGGCCACCAGGGCGGCCAGGTCGAGGGAGATCACCCGTTTGTCGAACAACACCCGCGATACCTTGCGCTGTACGATCCGCAGGGCCAGGCCTTCCACGATGGCGGTTTTGCCCACACCGGGTTCGCCGATCAGGATGGGGTTGTTCTTTTTGCGGCGCGACAGGATCTGCGATACCCGCTCGATCTCCGAATCACGTCCCACGATGGGATCCAGGGCGCCGAGTTCGGCCATCTTGGTAATATCGCGCCCGAAATTATCAAGCACGGGGGTTTTGCTCTTGGTTGCGCCCTGCTTGGCGCCGCCTTTTGACTGCGAATATTTTTTTTCTTCGTCGAAATCGTCGTCGTTCTCGTCGGTGTATTCGGCGCGGGGGTCATTGGATTTTACAATGCCCAGTTCCTGCCTGAAAAGATCGTAGTCCACGTCAAATTGGTTTAAAATCTGTGTAGCAATATTTTCTTTGTTCTTCAGGATCGACAGCATGAGGTGCTCGGTTTCCACGGTGGCGCTTTTCAGGGCCTTGGCCTCGAGCACCGTGACCCGGATCACTTTTTCGGCCTGCTTGGTCAGGGGCAGGCTGTTGATATTGGCGATATTCTTACCGGTCTTGTCCTTTACCGCCAGTTCGATCTCCTTGCGGAGTTCATAGAGGTCAACGTTGAAACTCTTCAGGATCCTGACCGCCGTATTATCCCCTTCCCGGATCAGGCCGAGCAGGAGATGTTCCGTGCCGATAAAATCATTGCCCAGCCGCAACGCCTCTTCCCTGCTGAAGGAGATGATCTCTTTAACCTGTGCTGAAAAATTGTTATCCATTTAAGATAATTGGTTGTGATACAATATTAACAAATAAATTTGGTTCCGGTTCTCCCGTAATTATAAACGGAATGTTGATAATTTAAGTTGTGCGGGGCGGGCTATTTTACCAGTTTTCAGGACCTGTTCCACAAACAGCGGCGCGGGCAAAAAAGGCGACACGGCAACTAAAATATGTCTATGCAGTTCAAATCGGATACCAAAGAAAAATTTCATGTCATCACGGTTGCGGAACCTGCGCTTTTGGCCACTATGACAGACGATTTGGCCGCTTGTTTACTTCCCTGGCTCCAAAATGACGTTAAAAGCCTTGTACTCTCACTTTCCCCCGTTCAATCCATTGACGTTGCCGCGGCTGAAAAACTGGTGTATATCCAGCAAAAATTTTATGAAAATGGCGCTTCTTTCGTCATTTGCGAGCTGCAGCCCGCTGTGGAAGATTTTCTCGACCGGAGCGAATTGCTGGAAATGATGAATGTCACTCCTACCCAAAGCGAGGCCTGGGATATCGTGCAGATGGAAGAGATTGAAAGGGAGATGCTGGGGGGAGAATAGGGATGTTGGATGTTAAATGTTGAATGCTAAATGTTAAATTAAGAACTTTTTTATTGATGATTGCTTGTAGTTTTCCGGAAGCTGTGAAATGCAGACTGGTACTGCCGGTTGCAGACTGAATAAAAGCAGCATTTTAACAACCCCTCCGGTCTTTACAGCATACCGTTTCCGATTCACACACCAAACACCGGCCGTTCATGTTCGCTGTCACGATTCTCGGTAATAATTCAGCCGTCCCGGCATTTGACCGTCATCCCACCAGCCAGGTGGTGACGCATGACGGCAATAATTACCTGGTGGATTGCGGAGAGGGCACACAGATCCAGATGATCAATTACAAGATCCGCCGGGGAAAGATCTCGCATATCTTTATTTCTCACCTGCACGGCGACCATTATTTCGGGCTGATCGGGCTGATCAACAGTTTTGGTTTGCTGAACCACCAGCAGGACCTGCATGTATTTGGTCCCGCCCCATTGAAGGAGATCCTTGAACTGCAGCTCAAAGTGGCCGACACCAAACTGCCCTATGCCCTGCACCTGCATACCATCACCCGGCCGGCCACCCTGCTGGAGACGGAAAAGCTCATGGTAAAATGTTTCCGCACCAACCACCGGATCGAGTGTTACGGGTTTATTTTTTCGGAGAAGAAACAGCCCCGCAGGCTGCTTCCCGAATTGGCGCGGGAACAGGATGTGCCGCTTTCATTTTATGAACGGCTGAAAGACGGGGAAGACTATACGCGCAAAGACGGTGTTGTCGTGAAAAATGAAACGGTGACCGAAGCCGCCGATCCCGGCAGGACTTACGCTTTCTGCGCCGATACCAAATACGACGAATCACTGATCCCGCATATCCGGAAAGCCGATATGATCTACCACGAAACCACTTATCTCGACAACCTCCGGGAAAGGGCAGAAAGCCGTTTTCATTCCACGAGCAAACAGGCCGCGCTGATCGCGCAAAAAGCGGAAGTGAAAAAATTACTGATCGGGCATTTCAGCAGCAAGTATGATACGCTGGAAGAATTTGAAAA
>CAYNSL010000229.1:0-2546 GCA_964399755.1 uncultured Chitinophaga sp.
CGAGGATCAGGTAACGGGGACGGTTATCCGAAGCCAGCTTGGTGGCGAACCCGCTTCCCATGCTCCGCCCGTACACGATCAGGTGGTCTTCCCGGTATTGTTCTTTGAGCCGGTCGTACACAAACTGCATATCACTGAGCATCTCTTTCTCGCTGCGCTTACCCGTGCTTTTCCCAAAACCCCGGTAGTCCACCAGCACCACATCGTAATCATAACGGTAAAAATCCTTTGCATAACGCGCCCAGCCCTTGATGCTCCGGGTATTGCCGTGGAAATAAAGGATCAGTCCCCGGGGATTCTCACGGTGGAAATGCAGCCCGTTGATGCGGACTCCCGGCGCGATGTCGAAAAAATATTCACGGAAAGGCACATCATATTTGAACTGAAAATCCTGTTTCAGTTTTTCGGGTTTGAAAATGAGTTTTTCCTGGAAGAAATAGGCCAGTAGCGACAGTACGACGATACCCCCGGCGATATACCAGATAAAAGCAGGCAAGTTTTGATTTGAAATGAAAAGGTAAGTTTTATTCGCTGAAAACCGAAGGTATCGGAGCACGTTTCGATCCGGTTATTCTTCCACGCGTTTAAGCTTTAACGTCGTAACCGGCGCCACGATCAGCGGGAATTTTTCGACGGTCACGTTGGCCGCATCAAGCCCGAAACCTTTTTCTTCGGAAAGACTGTGTTCCTTAAGCCAGAAATGGAATTTCATGATGATGCGTTCTATAAAGGGCAGCTCATTATCCTGGCTCAGGTATTTTTCCATTACCATAAACTGGAAATCACCGACTGTATTACTGCTGGCCAGGCTTTCATAACGGCTGATAATATTCACTTCCTTATTGGCTACCAGGTCTTCCACCACCTTGCGGAACATCAGGTTGATCCGCGGCTCCATCCGGAAACCCAGCCGGAAATCCACCCGGATGATATCGTTGGGGATGATATGTTCTACTTTGTAATCGCAGGTATAGGGATCGTCCAGCGTATCCACATGCACGAACCAGTAGATATCGGCCCGTTTGGGCTTACGGTTCAGGATGGAATAGATGATTTTGTGTTCGATCTCCTTGGGATTATTGGCGCTTGTCAGGTATACCAGGTGGGTGGCATATTTCGGTACAGATTTATCATTACTCAATTCCTGGATCTTTGGTATATAATGTTCCATCCTGACAAACTCAACATACCGGTTTTTGATTTTTCGGGCCCGGTACCAAACATACATGACCAGGAATAATAAACCGCCCACCACCAGTGTCACATAACCGCCATGCGGGAATTTTTCCAGGTTGGCGAATAAAAAACTGAACTCTATGGAAAAATAAACGAACAGGTAGAGGTATATCCAATAGGATCGTACGCGGTGCAGCACCAAAAAGTTTGCAAACAGGATGGAAGTGGCGATCATACACAGTGTAATCGCCAAACCATAGGCGGCTTCCATATTTGTGGATTTCCTGAAAAATAGCACGATACCGACACAACCCACGAACAATAACAGGTTCACGCCACCGATATATAATTGACCCCTTTCTTCTGTGGGATAGTTAATCTTCATTTTGGGCCACAGGTTCAACCTCATCGCTTCACTCACCAGGGTAAAAGAACCGCTGATCAATGCCTGGCTCGCGATAATGGCTGCGGAAGTGGCAATAAGAATCCCTACCAGCCGGAACCAATCGGGCATGATACCGTAAAACGGGTTGCTGGTTGAAACGTCAAAGATGGTCCCCTGGTGATGGGCCAGTAACCAGGCTCCCTGCCCCAGGTAATTTATGATCAGACAAGTTTTCACGAAGATCCAGGAATACCGGATATTCCATTTTCCGCAGTGACCCAGGTCGCTGTATAAGGCCTCGGCACCCGTGGTACACAGAAAGACAGCCCCCAGGATCCAGAATCCTTTAGGATAATGCGTTAGCAATTGAATAGCGTAATGCGGGCTTAATGCCCGGAAAATTCCCAGGTCGTCGGAGATATGCGCAAACCCAAGCACCGCCAGCATGGTAAACCAGATGAACATTATTGGCCCGAACATTTTGCCAATCGAAGCGGTTCCGAATTGCTGCATAAAAAAAAGGACTGCGAGTATTCCCAGCACGATATACACTATGGTCCATGATTCGATATTGCTCAGCGAAGGGATCTGGCGCAACCCCTCCACTGCCGAAGTAACCGAAATGGGCGGAGTAATCATTCCATCGGCAATCAGGGCAGCCCCTCCGATCATGGCCGGAACAACCAACCATTTTTTGCGGCGCCGGACCAGGGCAAACAAGGAAAAAATTCCGCCTTCTCCCCGGTTATCAGCTTTCAGCGTAAGGATGACATATTTAATGGTAGTTTGCAGGGTAAGCGTCCAGATAATGCAGGATAAAGCTCCCAGGATTAATTCTTCACTGATAATTTTGCCGTTGGTAATGGCATTTAATACATAGAGGGGGGAAGTGCCAATGTCTCCATAAATGATACCCAGGGCTATCAGTAAACCCGCGGCGGTGACTCTGTTGGTCGGTATTTTCACTGTTGGAGCTTGTAGTTTG
>CAYNSL010000230.1:0-2538 GCA_964399755.1 uncultured Chitinophaga sp.
TCGTATAACGGTTTTCGAGACCGCCCCATTCGGCCGCTCTGGCAACTCTCCGGGGCCGCAAAAATACTGAAGCCGGGTTATTGTAAAGCGACTATTTTGATTACCGGGAGCCGGTACACATTCGGTAATTCCTGTAGTTTTAGCTGGTGCAAGCTGTAGCTGAAAGACATATCGCCGTTTGCAGCAACCCGCTGGCGGGAGCCGGCAGGGCTAAAACGCTGGCCGCAGCGATTGCGCAGGAGCTAACGAAAAGAAATATTCCGCATGTCGTTTTTTCGGAAAAATGGCCTCCGGGCTTCAATACCTTCACCGATGTCTGGATCGTGGGCGGAGATGGCACCCTCAATTATTTTATCAATCATTTTCCTGGTACCGGGCTACCCCTGGTTATTTTCAAAGGAGGAACAGGCAACGATTTTCATTGGCTGCTCTATGGAAAAAAAACATTTGACGAACAACTGCAACTGGCGCTGGAAGCTTCGCCCCGGCCGGTTGATATCGGCCGGTGCAATGAACGTTATTTCATCAACGGCGTGGGCATCGGGTTTGAAGGGGAAGTAGCGAGGGCGCTGACAGGAAAAAAGAAACTTCCCGGCAAAACATCTTTCCTTTTTACAATCCTCAGGAAGATATTCACCTATCGTTCGAAGAATTATTCAATACGGTTCAACGGCCAGTTGATCACCGGGAAAAAATTATTGGTGGATATCAGCAATGGGCGAAGGGCCGGTGGCGGTTTTCATATTGCGCCACAGGCCCGTGCCGACGACGGGTGGCTGGACCTTGTGATCGCAGAGGCCCTTACGCCCTTACAGCGGCTGCGCTATTTGCCCGTCATTGAAAAAGGAAAACACCCTGGCCTTCCATTTATCATGACAAGCCGCGTTAAAAGTATCATCATCGAAACGGATCGTACCCTGCAATACCACCTCGACGGGGAATATGCTGAATCGGGTAAACTTGAAATCAGGATAATACCGGCAACCTTATACTTCCGGTATTAAAGGGTGGCCATCTTACTTTTCCATGAACCTTTTTTGGATCAATCTTCTTAATATTTCTCAGGCAATCCGTGCCGAATCGCTTGGAATACAGCTTCATGTATGGCAAAGCAGGAGGTTTACTGCTGCAGCTGGGAGTGAACCTCCGCCGCAGTTGCGGGCAAGTAAGGCCGTGAAAATATACCCTGAAAAGGTTATTGCCACATTCACGGAAATACATCAATTTAAATGTTAAACACCACCATAAAACCTTTTTTATGAAAAAGCTGTATTTCGTTTTGGCGGCCATTTCGGTCCTTGCAGTATTTAATTCCTGTAAAAAAAGCGTAACAGATAATCACGAGTACGGTGATTCGCTGACAGAAGAAGATAATGCCTTTCTGGAAACCTTAAGTACGCCTAACCCGACTTTGCATGATATTCTTGGTTATGATGGTCAGCCGCTTCAACGGGGTGGCCAGATCCAGGGGGCATTGAAAAAGGAATTAATCGATAAACTTTTAAAAGACGCGCAGGCGCGTAGCGGGGAGAAAATAATCAACCATCCTGATGAAGGCACCAATAAGCCGGCCCATATGGGAATTGCCTACAGTAAGGGACAGCGAAATTACAACAGCCGTCTTATTCCTCCCTATGGGAATGCGATACACAGGACGTACGCGGTATTCGGAACGGATTGTTCGGGTCTTCAGATCAATTTACTGATCCATGCAGGAATAAATATTTCTGTAGATAATGATGTTTCCACTTTTGAAGCCAGTTTACGTAAAGCATTGCAGAATGGACCTTATAGCGGGTTAACCGTAAAAAATCTGGGTCATCTGCCCCTGAATGAATTACAAAGCGGGGATTATATTCTTTGGTTTAAACCGGATGGTAATCACATGGGCATCATTGCCACGAACTCGTTACAGGAAAAAATAGTGTACCAGTCGAATGGCACCGGGACTCCTGCTGATGAAGCAGCGCAGCTAAAAAACCTCGGAGTAGAACGTGGTGTTCATCCGATTAAATTAACAACGGCGATTTCCACAAACCCGGATCCTAAAAAAAGTTATTGGGGTACGGATTACAAGATATTGAGATTCGAGGAGGTCAATTCGATATCCGTCAGCGCAAAAGTTTCCTGGTTGAATACCGGGATTCATGTAAAAGCGGGGACGAAAATTCATATTCAGCAAACGGGCGGGGGGTGGTCCGTTGATTCGGTCCATTATCCTTTTGTAAGCGCAGATGGTCATACCAATGAAGCCCAGACACCGCTTGCGGGTTACGGAAATTTGAAAACATTGGGGAATACTTTTTTCGGCGCCTTGCTGGGTAAAGTTGGAAATACTGTTTTTAAAGTGGGCGGCAACTATGAAACGGTCTTTACGATAGAAGGGGACCTTTTCCTGCAAATAAATGATGAGGCGAGGGCTGACAATGGGGGTGCGGTGACTGTGAAGATTACGGAGAATTAACCGCGTCATCCATTCATAAACATAAAAAAAGTCCGGCTCTTTCGAACCAGACTTTTAAAGCTCGGTATATAAGG
>CAYNSL010000231.1:0-2495 GCA_964399755.1 uncultured Chitinophaga sp.
AATCAATCAGGCACCCTTTTTTAAATGAAAACCGTGGGCTTCCAATATGTTGCTATGTTGAAATTCTGGACCCGGTAAATACCGGGATGTGAAATTTCGAAATCTCGAAATTGTCCTTTCCAAAATTCTCTTACACTCTTCTTTTCTTCGGCGGACGGCAGCCGTTGTGCGGCAGCGGCGTTACGTCCTTGATCATCACGATCTCGATACCCGACTGGGCCAGGGAACGGATCGAGCTTTCGCGACCGGCGCCGGGTCCTTTTACATACACATCCACCCTTTTCAGACCGGCGTCGAAAGCGGTCTTGGCGGCATCGGCGGCAGCGGTTTGCGCGGCATAGGGCGTGTTCTTCTTAGAACCCTTGAAACCCATTTTACCGGCACTGCTCCAGGAAATGACCTGGCCGTTCTTGTTGGTAAGGCTGATGATGATGTTGTTGAAGGTGGCGGAAATATGCGCGTCTCCGTACGCATCCACTTTTACCACTCTTTTCTTCGCGGCCGCTTTGGCGCTGACCGGTTGTTTTTCCTGTGCTTTTGCCATAATAATACTGAGGTAATCTTTCTTTCTTTTTAAATATATCCTTCCGCTTCCGCGAAAGAACCCGAACCGACCCTCCTCCTGCACCCGGTATCCGCGATCGATTCAGTGAAATGGTGCATTTTCGGTTTCTGCTGCGCGACATCCTATTCTGATTTTGCGTCGCAGCAACAGAAACAATATTATTTCTTCGGCGCCTTCTTCTTACCGGCCACCGTTTTCCTTTTTCCTTTCCGTGTACGGCTGTTGGTGCGGGTGCGCTGTCCGCGAACCGGCAATCCTTTCCGGTGACGGAGACCGCGGTAACAGGCGATATCCAGCAAACGCTTGATGCTCATCTGCACTTCGGAACGCAGCTGGCCTTCCACCTTCAGCTCCTCGGTGATCGTGTTCCGGATGGCGTTCAGCTCATCATCATTCCACTGCTGCACTTTCTTGTTGCGGTCAATGCTGTTCTTGTCAAGAATATACTTGGCAGTGGAAGGACCGATACCATAGATATAGGTAAGGCCAATTTCTCCTCTTTTGTTTTTGGGTAAGTCAACACCGGCGATACGAGCCATATTCTAATTTTAGATTTTAGATTTCAGATTTTAGATTTCAGATTTCAGTTTGATAGCAGGCCACCGGCTTTTTTGGTTAATAAATCGGCAATCTGCAATCGGCAATTGTCAATCGCTTATCCCTGGCGCTGCTTGAAGCGGGGATTTTTTTTGTTGATCACGTACAGCTTGCCCTTGCGGCGGACAATCTTGCAATCTGCGCTTCTTTTCTTAATGGATGCCCTTACTTTCATAATTCAATGTTTGAATCGTTTCTATATCGGTCTTTTTCTTTTTTAACCTGCGAGACGTTTTTATTTAACCTGTGAGACATTTTTATTTAACCTGTGAGACATTTTTATTTAACCCTTGAGACGCAAAATATTGCGTCTCTACGGGGTGATTTCGTTTTACCTGTGAGACGCAAAATATTGCGTCTCTACGGGGTCATTTATACCGGAAATTGATCCTTCCCCTTGTCAGGTCGTAGGGTGATAACTCCACCCCCACTTTATCGCCCGGCAGGATACGGATATAATGCATCCGCATCTTTCCCGAGATCGTGGCCAGTATCTCATGACCGTTTTCCAGCTTTACCCTGAACATAGCATTCGACAGCGCCTCGATGATTGTACCATCCTGTTTGATCAACGGCTGTTTTGACATACTATTTTTTAGGGGAGCGCCCCGCCCGACCGGTTTAAAAAGGCCCATTTCCGACCCTTCTGGTTCGGGCGGGCAAAGGTAAGTGTATCAGGGGGAAAAAAGAAAAAACACGGGCATAATTTGGGGGGAATGTGGAAAACCCCCGCCCGCGGGACTAAAACAAGCTAAAATTCAGGGAATCAGGCCTTTTCCAGGTGAATCTTGGTCATATCGTGGAAGAGATTCTGGAATTCATGCACCCCCAACGGGAAGCTGAAATGGCGCCTGTCCTCCCGCCACCACATCTCGATATTGGAAAAATCGCCTTTTTTAGGGGTCACCAGCCGGAAGGAGTCCTTTTTGTACTTCACGGCCCCATCCACTTCTTCCCGGCTGAATCCCAGCTTCAGCAACTGGCCTTCATCGAGGGGGATGGCCTGCATGTCTTCGGGACTGTACCAGAATTCCTGCACCCCGTTATCAACGAGGGCCTGGTTTTCTTCATGACTCACACTTACTACCGTCCCCTCCCGCATAATCCCTTCGTCGTTCACCATAATAATATCGCCTGATTTCAAACCTCCGATTTTTAGCATAGCAGATCGTTTTGTAAGCCGAATATAAAAAAGTTTGACAATACAAGACTATGACCCGGGAAAAAAAGAGGTCGGAGGTCGGAAGTATGAAGTCGGATGTCTGATGTCGGAGGTCTGAAGTAGGAGGTCCGAACACTACCCTATAAAATGACTGCAACTATCTAAAGCAAC
>CAYNSL010000232.1:0-2473 GCA_964399755.1 uncultured Chitinophaga sp.
TCTCCGTTCTCCGGGATTAAGGAAACCGTAAATGATTAAAGAAATCTAAGAAACAGGGAAAAAACTCCGCGAAAACTCCGCGCTCTCTGCTTCTCTGCGGTGAAAAAAAACTGCAATTTTTGTAAAAGGACCGGTCAATAAAGACAAATAACGTTCACTGGATTTTCTCCCGGGTTATTTTCCCTGCCCTGTTTATCTAAACCGCTCCGCCAGTTCCGAAATTTTCTTCCGGAAAGATTCGAGTTCTTCCTGTTGCTGCCGGATAAACACATTATCCTTCAGCGTACCGATCACTTTTTCCATTTCCAGCTGCGTATCGTAGAGCATCTGCCGGAAGGGGTTGCTGTAGTCTTTTGCGCGCGAACCATAGATGCCTTCCACCATCCAGGCGCGGGTGGCCGCGGCCTCCTGCAGGCATTGCCCGAATATTTTACGGGTGAATTTTTTGGGGCTCAGTTTTTTGATCTCCAGCAGGGAAGCCCAGGCATGCCGGAATTTATCTGCGGTGTACTGCCCGCTTTTCTGCCTGTAAAAATCATGTACTTCGTCCCAGTTGCCGGTCTTGCCCGTACGGATATCGCGGATCAGGCCGCGCAGCGCTTTTTCCGGCATCAGTTGCCCGCCGATATTTTTCCAGCCATTGCGTTCGGGCTTCAGGGGCAGGGAGGATTGTAATTTATTCCAGCCGCCGATGCGTTTATCTTCAATACGACGGATCAGTTGCAGGGTGCCGTAATAAACGATCAGTTCCTTAAAAATCCGGTATGCCTGCGGAACTTTCTGCAGGATAACCGGCCTGTCGCTGTTCTCGAAACCTTCGGCCCTAATGTCCAGTTGTTCCGCTTCCCCGGGATTGTTTTCCAGGAGTTCTTCGCCTTTTTTCAGCAGGTCTTTCGCGGCCACCAGCTTTTTATTTTTTTTCGCCCAGGCCATGGCGGTATAGGTCTTCATCAGCTGCAGGGCCTCGAAGAGTTCGTTCACGCTGTCGGGCGCGAGGTAATCATATTCTATTTCCTGCGAGCGGTCGGTGCGCCTGTCGCGGCTCACATATTTACCCGCATTACGCGCCAGCGCGTACATATTGTGCATGAACCAATAACCGGGCATCACCAGTAAACGGTCGCGGCTCACATCATTGCTCACCAGCGAGAAGGGAATGGGAATATTGAGCTCCGACTGAAAATCGCCTTTGGCGATCAGGGTAAAACTGGCGAAACGGGAATTATGTTTCAGGCTTACGCAGAGCCCGGGCCAGAACCCCCGCCCGGCCACCAGTTCTCCGTCGGCTCCCCTTGAATTATGGTTCGACCCGATGGTGGCGCCGGCCGCCATATTACTTTGTCCCAGTACCGTGGCCGCGCATAAAAATGAATTGTTGTGGTGCTGTTCGTGCGCGGGGAAGATCAGCGAGTTCAGCACTTCGCAGCAGGAGATGGTGGAATTGTCGCCCAGGAAGGAGTTGATCAGCCTGGCCCCGTATTTAAGTTGCGAATGAGCGCCCATCACGAAACGCACGGCTTTCACCCCGTAAAAAGCGCGGCATCCGGGTCCGATGATCCCGTTCACCAGTTCGCAGCCCTCGCCGATCTGTGAAGGGGCTTCGGGAAGGGAATTGATGGTAAGGTTTTTCAGTTTATTGGCGCCCTTCAGGTAGGCGTCGCTCCCGATCCAGACGTCTTTGATGATCCGGCAGTTCTTGATCACGCTGCGGTCGCCTATCTTGCCGTAATAACCGCGGCGTGTATCGTATTTTTTATCCGTGAAATTTTTCAGTTTCTCAAGCAGGGTATCGTCATCCCGGTATTTCGACCAGAGCCAGGCATCGCCGGCAAGCATGCCGTTAAAGGGGAGCACGCTCCGGCCCGCGTTCTCATTGCAGATCTCCAGCCAGATGCGTACGGACTCCTTTTCGCCTTGCTTGAGCACCCCGTTCCCGAACTTGGAATGATCGGTGGTGGCCAGCTCGTTGATGTTGACAAGCATCACATCGTTGCCGGTGATGTAATGACTCATGAAATTCACGTTATCGATAACGTTGTTGTCGCCGATATCGCAACTGATAATGGTGCTGTGGTATAATCCCACCGGCATCCGCAGGTTGTTGAATTCATGGAAATAAGGTTCCAGTTTGCCGATACGCACCAGCCCGAAAAAAGAACAGTTCTTCACCAGCCGCGGATCAAAGGCATCGGCCACCCGCACATTTTTCCAGTTATCGGAGCTGTTGGCATTCTTTTCCAATATTTTTATTTCCTCGGGGCGGAGTGCGCGGTAGCGGATGCCGCTGCGGTTCTGGATATTGCGGAGGTAGTATTCGTCTTTTCCCTTCGGGATAAATTCTTTCGGAATAAACCCGTAACCAAGGGCGCTGATGGATTGCTTGTTGATTTTGTTCATGGGAAGGGGACTAATACCGGTTGGCCGCAGTATTTATCATTTAGCATTTAACATTTAGCATTCAACATCTAACATT
>CAYNSL010000233.1:0-2455 GCA_964399755.1 uncultured Chitinophaga sp.
CATCAATATGTAGCAATGACCAATTAGGACCGGGAATTTATTTTTCGGGGCGGAATTTCCGTGTTCGGGCACAGGATTGAAAATAACCCCGCGTGGTTTAATAAAGACTGGAAAAATTTCTCTTAAACTGTTTAAAATGAAAAAAGGACTTCTTGCCATCGCTTTTATACTGGGATACGGCGGGTGGAATACCGGTTACAGCGCCACCGCTATTTCACCTGGCCCGGTTAACCCTGTCATTAACTGGCTGGATATGAAAGCCAGCGATTTTGTAAAACTTTCCGTCAAAGACTTCAGTAAGATAACCGGGAAGAAACTGAACCTGAAGGAAAAGTTTGCCTTTTTCGTCATGAAAAAAAATATGAAGCACGTGATGAAAAAGAATCCCAACCTCACGGTAAGGGATTACCTCACATCCAACCATAAAAAAATGGAGACCGGGGTGCTGATCATACTCATCGTTGTTGCCGTACTGGTTATCGTCATCATTGTGGCTTCATCCACTTCCTTTAGTATGGGCGGCGTGGGTTTAGGCGGGTAGATTTTTCCGGGTTGAAACCCCTTTGAAGCCCGCTCCCTGAAAGCGGATTAACCCAACGGTAATAAATGGTTGCCGGCATTAAAAGCGCCAAATAATACGGCTGCATTAGCAGAAGTTACGGCCCCTGTATCCGCCACAGGGGTTTGTTTTATTTCACTGAGTTTTTCCACCACATATTTCAGATAAGCGGGTTCGTTTCTCTTCCCGCGAAAGGGAACCGGTGCCAGGTAAGGCGCATCTGTTTCCAGCACCACCGCATCCAGCGGCACGGCTTCCATCACTTTATCCAGTCCCGAATTTTTAAAGGTAAGCACGCCCCCGATCCCGAGGTAGAAACCAAGATCAATGATCTGCTGCGCCTGCTCCGCATTCCCGGAAAAGCAATGAAACACGCCTTTTAATTTTCCCTTTTGATGTTCACGCACAACGGAGATACACTCATCGATGGAATTACGGGAATGAATAACGATCGGGATATCATATTGCAGGGCCCATTCGGTCTGTTCATGAAAAGCGGCGTATTGCTGACTGGTAAATGTCTTATCCCAGTAAAAATCAAGGCCGGTCTCCCCCACTGCCGCAAAAGCCCTGCCTTCCAGGTAATCGCGCGCGATTTTCAATTCGTCTTTGAAATTATCCCCGACCGAACAGGGATGCAGGCCGATCATGGCCCGGCAAAGCGCCGGCCGGGATTTTTCCAGTTCCAGCATTTCTGCATGGGTGCCGGAATCGATGGCCGGCAATAATATTTGTTTAATGCCCTCTTTTTCAGCCCGTTCAAATACGGCTTCCCGGTCACCCGCAAATTCCTGCAGGTAAATATGTGTGTGGGTGTCGACCAGGCGCATTAAAGTCTTAATTTTAGAGGCAAAACTCCGCAAAAACTTTAAGAAAGCGTTAAACCTCAACCAATAAAAGCCATCCTATTCCCGTTAATCAATCAACTCCAAAAACCATCGTTTATGAAACTCCGGTTCAGTTCGCTCCAGCTGGCAGCTTATGCTTTCATTTTCAGCATGTTGCTCTTTGTTTCCTGCGGCAAGGAGAAAAGCCAGTCGGGCACGGATGCACAGGAACAGGAAGTTTCCACCGCTTCGGGTGAATCCGATGCCGAAGCCGAAAGCACTTTCAATGAATTCTTCGATGATGCCATGGGCACAAACAACGATGTTGCCGTGGCGGGTTCGGGCGTTTTTTATGGCCGTCCCGATACCCTGACCCCGGTGCCGCGTTGTTTTACGGTTACGGTAACCCATCCCAATAACACTCCCTTCCCCGCGCACGTGGTGATTGATTTCGGGACCGGTTGCCCCGGACCCGACGGACATGTTCGCCGCGGAAAAATGATCATAGATTATACCGACCGCCTGGTTTATCCCGGCGCTATTGCCACCACTACTTTCGACGGATTTTATGTGGATGATGTCCATGTGGAAGGCACACACAAGGTCACCAATATGTCGGTGATCACACCGCCCAGTTCGCTGACACGGAAATATAAAGTGGAGGTGATCAATGGAAAACTGACCAAGCCCAACGGAAATTATATTGAATGGAACAGCCTGCGTACCGTGGTACAGATCGAGGGTATCGGCACGTTCGACAACCCCCGCGATGATGCTTTCCGTATCGAAGGTTCGGCCAATGGGCTGGTAAGAAGGGGTACCCTGCTCGTGCGTTGGGAATCAACAATAACTGATCCCCTGATCCGGCGTTTCACCTGCCGCTGGATTGTTAAGGGAAGGGTCAGGACCGTGCGGGCAAACCTGCCGAATCCTGTAAGCAGTCCCTGGGTGGCCGTACTGGATTTCGGTGCGGGAAATTGCGACAATCAGGCCACGATCACCATCAATGGCGTAACCCGCCAAATTACTTTGCCGTAATTAAAAAATTATTATACCTTTAAACCAGTTT
>CAYNSL010000234.1:0-2392 GCA_964399755.1 uncultured Chitinophaga sp.
TCTCCGTAGCCCTGGCCCTGTTCGCCGCTTTCGCCTACCTGCGGTACGCGACACCTATTTACAGTACATCAGCCACACTGGTGATCAAATACGAACAACAGGGAGGACGCAGCGATAAGTTCGATGATATCTTCGGCGGTGGAAAATCCCAGAACATACAGAGCGAGATCGAGGTCCTGAAATCAAGGGCCCTGATGGCCCGTGCCGTGCAGAAACAAAACCTGCAGTTCAGTTATTATGCGAAGGGAAAGATCCGAACACTGAATATCTACAAATCCGGACCTTTTCATGTGGATGTATACCGGATTAAGGATTCCGCGCATGCATTCAGCCTGAAAATAAAATTTATCAGCGACCACGCTTTTAAAGTCAATAATAGCAGTACCACGATCGCATTCGACCAAATATTCGAAAACCAATACGGTGTTTTCCGGCTGACCCGCAACCCCTTCGGATCCGTATCGAAAGATTACAGCGTAGATTATAAACCACTGACCTATGCGGCCGCTATTTACGCGGCAGGCATCCAGGTAGTACCCAAGTCAATGGGGACCGGTATCCTGAATATCAGTATGCAAAGTCCCAATCCCATTCTCGGGGCCGATATCATCAACCAGCTGATGGAAGAATACGCAGGGTACACCCGCGAACTGAAAAACCGTACATCGGATTCCACCCTCGCCTTTATCGACAGCCGTCTCGGCGTATTGAAAAAGGAACTGGACAGTGTGCAGGACAAACTCCTCAGGTATTCTCAGGAGAATAACCTGATCGATATGGACAAGCAGTCTTCGGCTTATTTCGGCAATATCAGCGATGCCGATAAATCGATCAATGAAGTTCAACTGAAACTGACTACCGCCGATTTTATTGAGACTTACCTGCGGGATAAGAAAAATGTGTATGGTCCCGTTGTGGTTCCTTCCTCGCTGGGATTAAACGATGTGACCCTAAATGAACTGGTGAATGGCTATAACCGCCTGCAGATCGAAAGACAGGAGTTGCTCGATGGCAACGTGCCTCCCGATAACCCATCCGTAATGGAAACCAATGGTCAGATCGAAAAACTGAAAGTCAGTTTGCTGGAAAATCTTTCCAATATCAAACGCTCTTATAATAAAACGATCAGCGCCCTGCAGGCCAACAGCGGTCAAACGCAGGAACAACTGAAGACACTGCCATATAAGGAACGCGGGTTTTACGAGATCAAGCGACAGGTGGACAATAAACAGGCCATCTTCAACCTGCTGCAGCAAAAAAGGGAAGAAGTCGCCATTTCAAAAGCATCCACGATCGAAAACTCGCAGATCGTGGAGCGGGCTTTTCCTCCTTCGAAACCCATCAAACCCAAACGCCGTTCCATACAGATCATGGCGATACTGATCGGACTGGCTATTCCCGCCTTGTTCATTTTCGGCAGCGAAGTGCTGAATGATAAAGTAAGCACCCGCTTTGATGTGGAGAAAATCACCTCCGCCCCGATCATGGGAGAAGTAGGACATTCCTACTCCGATAAAACCCTGATCGTTAACAAAACGACCCGGAGCATGGTGGCCGAACAGTTCCGGATCATCCGCTCCAACCTGCAATACATCATCGGCAAAACGGACAAGTCCGTGATACTGGTCACTTCTTCTTTCAGCGGTGAAGGAAAATCATTTGTCAGTGTAAACATGGGTGGTGTGCTGGCACTGGCTGGTAAGAAGACGATCATTCTGGAATTTGATATCCGCAAACCGAAAATCCTTTCCGGCCTGGGATTGCCCAAGGGGCCCGGGATCACCAATTATTTGATCGGCAAGGCCCAGTTACCTGACCTGATCAAACCTGTTCCCGGGAATGAAAACCTTTTTGTGCTAGGATGCGGACCGATTCCGCCCAATCCCTCCGAATTATTGCTGGATCAACGCGTGGATGAAATATTCACCTACCTCAAGCAGGAATTTGACGTCGTGATCATCGATACCGCGCCCGTTGGCATGGTCAGTGATGCGCAAACGCTCAGCAAGTACGCCAACTGCACCCTTTACCTGGTACGCCAGGGTTACACATTCAAGAAACAGGTGACCCTGATTGATGAGTTTTACCGGGAGAACCGGTTGCCATCCGTGGCTATCATTATTAACGATGTAAAAATAAAACCGGGTTACGGATATTACGGTTACGGCCGCTACGGCTACGGGTATGGATACGGATACGGATACGGCAATTATTACGAGGAAGAACAACCGCCCAAATCAGCGGCCGAAAGGTTCATCGACCGGATGAACCCGCGAAACTGGTTCGCGAAAAAATAATCATTAATCAAGTGATGGCATGCGCATACTGGTGACCGGCGGCGCCGGGTTTATCGGCTCCAACCTGGTAGCGGCTTTGTTAAATGACGAACGCG
>CAYNSL010000235.1:0-2359 GCA_964399755.1 uncultured Chitinophaga sp.
TATGACTGATATGACTGATATGACACATTTACTTCCTTTTTTCGAGGCGCAAAGGTAGGTGATTATGGCCTGATGGCCCAGTGTATAGAAGATTACCTTAACTTTCAGGGTGTTCTCAACTTTTATCTGATCAACAGCATTTTTTGAATTATGGCGCTTACACGCATCTGGTCGGCTTTTATCATTATCGCCATCCTGGTGGCGGGATACAAATTCCTGGCAGTCGACGGCAACCAGCAGATTTTTACCCAGATGGTCATCGGTAAAAGCGGTGATTCCATCAAAGTAAAGGAAACCGGACTGTCCCGGGCCGATCCCGCCCTCGCTGCTGCGCTCGACTCGCTGCCGCGGGTAACGCAGGGATCCCTGACCTATAAAAAAGAGGGGGAGAAGCTGGTCGCATTCAAAGCACAGAAGGTAAATGGTATTATAGAAACCTGCCGCGACGCGGTTAATCTATGTATCGGGCTGATCGGGATCATGACACTTTTTATGGGTTTCATGAGCATTGCCGAAAGGGCGGGCGGGGTACGTTTTTTATCGCGGATCATTGCGCCATTTTTCACCCGGATTTTTCCCGGCGTGCCGAAAGACCACCCGGCCCACGGGCATATGATGATGAATTTTTCGGCCAACCTGCTGGGGCTCGATAATGCCGCCACCCCATTTGGACTGAAGGCGATGGAAAGCCTGCAGGAACTGAATCCCAGCAAGGAGCGGGCCTCCGATGCGCAGATCATGTTTCTATGCCTGCATGCGTCCGGTCTTACGCTGATCCCCGTCAGCATTATCGCCCTGCGGGCGGGTGCGGGCGCGAAGAATGCCACGGATATTTTCGTGCCCTGCATGATCGCCACCTTTGGCGCCACCCTGGCCGCCCTGCTGATCGTTTCCATCCGGCAGCGTATCCGGCTGTTCCAGCCGGTGATCCTGCTCTGGATCGCAGGGCTGTCCGCGTTGGTAGGCTTATTAGTCTGGTACCTCACGACCCTTGATAAAACCTCGCTCGAATTTTTTTCGGGCGCCTTTGGCAACGGGCTATTATTACTGATACTTTTCCTGATCGTGCTGGGAGGCCTTTACAAGAAGATAGACATCTTCAGCGCTTTTATCGACGGCGCAAAGGGCGGCTTTGAAACGGCTGTGCGGATCATTCCCTACCTCGTGGGGATGCTTGTGGCCATCAGCCTGCTGCGCACCAGCGGTACTTTTGATTATATCATTGAAGGCATGAAACAGCTTTTTGCGGCCGCGGGTACCGATACGCGTTTCGTGGATGGTCTTCCCACCGCCCTCGTCAAGCCCTTCAGCGGCGGCGCCGCCCGGGGAATGATGGCGGACACCATGACTACTTTCGGGGCGGATTCATTTGCAGGCCGTCTTTCCTGCATATTACAGGGATCTTCCGATACCACGTTCTATGTGATCGCCGTTTATTTCGGCGCCGTCAATATCAAGAATACCCGGTATGCGATCGGATCGATGCTGCTGGCCGATCTCGCGGGCATCATCACGTCGATCGCGCTTGCCTATATATTCTTTGGATAAAAAAAGCGGCCGTTTGTACAACGGCCGCTTAAACAATGCATCTTTTTTAATCAATAAGTCGTAAAGGCCGACAGGGTCCTCACCATGGCGATCGCCGTACCGCCCGCTGTTTTGCTGGCGTAGCTGCGGTAACCGCCTCTCCAGATCAGCGTATAACTTCTCAGGCGCGTAGGTGTCAGCACTGCAAAGACATCTGTGATAGTAGGGCCACCCGATGTGGAAGGGTCCACGTTTTGCAGGTTCACGCTGCTTCCGTTCAGCCTGATATAGAAGGTGTCGGTCACTGCGGAAGCATAAGGAATGAAATCCGTAACTTCTGTTTCCTTCACGTTACTGAAGATGACCGCATTCCTTTTTTTGGAAAATATATCAAACCCGGAAGTGAGCGCGCCCGGATTGTAAATGAAATTGGCGAAACGCAGGCGCGCCGTGGTATCCGTCGGTTTGATGATACTATTGTAAACCGTTTTGGTTTTCGGCGAGGTCATCGTGTCGTACAGGAAGATGGTATAATTGGCGCTGGGCTGCAGGTTCTGCCCGAATTCAACCTGGGGTTGCACGGCGGTAGAAGAAGTATCCTTTACCAGGAATTCCCTGAAACCCGATGTGATGGAAAAACTCGAGGGCGTAGCGGGGAATGTGGTTCCGTAGCCAATCGTAGCGCCGTTGACGGCGGTAGCGTCTACGTACATGTACACCCGGTTGCTGTTGACGATACCGTTATATACTTGTACGTATGAATTGTTGCCCAGTTCAGTGTTCTCCTGCGCCACTTCCTTTGATTTGTCTTTTACGCAGGAAACCGCCCCCA
>CAYNSL010000236.1:0-2318 GCA_964399755.1 uncultured Chitinophaga sp.
GCACCGTTACAAAAAAGCGTAAATGAAAAAAAACTATGGCAAGGTACAATGGTCCAAAGACCAAGATTTCCCGCATTTTCGGTGAGCCTATCTTAGGCAATGGCAAATGGCTGAATAAAAACAGCAACCCCCCGGGGATGCATGGCGACAAACGCAAGCGCAAAACGCTGGGCGAATACGCGCTGCAGCTCCGCGAAAAACAAAAAGCCAAGTACACCTACGGCGTACTGGAGAAACAATTCCGCAAAACATTTGAAGAAGCCGCACGCCGCAAGGGCGTTACGGGTGAGAACCTGATCAAGCTGCTCGAAGCGCGTCTCGACAATACGGTTTTCCGTATGGGTATCGCCCCGAGCCGCCCGGCTGCCCGCCAGCTGGTAAGCCACAAGCACGTTGAAGTAAACGGCGAAGTGGTGAATGTTCCTTCCTTCCAGCTCAAACCCGGTGATGTGATCACTATCAAGGAAAGCAGCAGGGGAAGAACTTCCATCACCAGCGTGGTGCGCGGCAAGAATCCCAAGTTCAGCTGGCTCGACTGGAACGAAACGGACCTTAAAGGCACGTTTATCACTTATCCCGAAAGGGAAAGCGTTCCGGAGAACATCAAGGAACAGCTGATCGTGGAATTGTACTCGAAATAACGTTTGGGGCGAGTAGCTAGTGGCGAGTAGCGAGTTGGCGAGAACCCCATTTAACATCTAACATTTAAAATTTAAAATTTCAATATGGCCATTTTAAATTTCCAGAAGCCCGATAAGATCATTTTGCAGAAAGCAACTGATTTCGAAGCCCAGTTTGAGTTTCGCCCGCTGGAGCCCGGGTATGGCGTCACCATCGGCAACGCGCTGCGCCGCGTATTGCTGAGTTCACTGGAAGGTTATGCCATCATTGGCGTGAAGATCGAAGGAGTGGACCATGAATTCGCCACGATGAAAGGCATCAGCGAAGACGTGGTGGAGATTTTCCTGAACCTGAAACAGGTTCGCTTCAAGAAGATCGCCGATCACGAGGTCACCAATGAGCGGATCATGCTCTCCATCAAGAACAAAACGGAGTTTACGGCCGGGATGATCGGTGAAGGCACCCATTCCTTCCAGGTGATGAACCCCGACCTGCTGATCTGCACGCTGGATTCATCGGCGCGCATGGATATCGAACTCACCATCGGCAAGGGCCGCGGTTATGTTCCGGCCGAAGACAATAAGCCGAAAGACGCGCCCCTGGGTTATATTCCCATCGACGCCATCTTTACCCCGATCAAAAACGTGAAGTACACGATCGAGAATACCCGCGTGGAGCAGCGTACCGACTTTGAAAAACTGATCATGGAGGTTTCCACCGACGGCACGATCCACCCCGAAGAAGCGGTGAAGCAGGCTTCCCGGATCCTGATCCAGCATCTCATGATCATCACCGATGAGAATATCACTTTCGACAATAAGGAAGAGAAGAAAGAAGACCTGGTTGACGAACAAACCCTGCAGCTGCGCAAGGTGCTGAAGACCCCGCTGGAAGACCTGGATCTTTCCGTACGGGCCTTCAACTGCCTCAAGGCCGCCAAGATCAATTCGCTGAGCGAACTGGTACAGTACGAACAGGAAGACCTGATGAAATTCCGCAATTTCGGGCAGAAATCACTGGCCGAGATCGAGCAGGTGCTCACCGAGCGCGGCCTGCATTTCGGAATGGACCTCGCGAAACTGGGTATCGACCTGAACGAAAATTAATTCACAGCGACCGGCTGAAGGCGGGTCGCTTTTTTTTAAATGTAGGTTGTAATTCCTGACACGGTACAACCGGATAAAACTTAAACGTCATGCGTCACGGAGACAAAGTAAAAAACCTGAGCCGCACCAAAGCGCACAGGGATGCATTGCTGGCCAACCTGGCCTGTCAACTGATCCGGCATAAGCGGATCATCACTACGATCACCAAGGCCAAGGCCCTTCGCGTTTACGTAGAGCCCCTGATCACCAAAGGAAAAACCAACACCACGCACCAGCGCCGGGTGGTGTTCAGCTACCTGCAGGATAAGGAAGCCATCACGGAATTGTTCGGACCTGTTGCCGAAAAAATTGCCGGTCGTCCCGGTGGTTATACCCGCATCATCAAACTGGGCGCGCGCCCGGGCGATAATGCGGAAAAAGCCCTGATCGAACTGGTGGACTTTAACGAGATCTACGGTAAGGGTACAGGCGAAGCCAAGGCTCCCGCCAAAAAGACCCGCCGTGCCGGTTCCGCGAAGAAGAAAGCCGAAGCAGCCGCTGATACAGGCGCCGCCGAAGAAAAAAAAGCTGAATAAGCCAATAATAACAAGT
>CAYNSL010000237.1:0-2295 GCA_964399755.1 uncultured Chitinophaga sp.
GAGGTCAGAGGTCGGTATCACAAAGAGAATTCTTCCGTTAGCTGGTTCATTTATATTATTGCGGATAATGCCTATTAGCTTAACATAAATATGACTTTAAGGGATAAATTCACCGGTACCGGGATTGCCATCGTCACACCGTTTAACGAAGACGGGAGTATCGACTGGGCAAGTTTCAGCAACCTGATCGAATACTGGATAAAGGGACAGGTGGAATACCTGGTGGTACTCGGCACCACCGGTGAAAGCGCCACTATCCATGGTTCGGAAAAACAGGAAGTATTTTCATTTGTACAACGGGAAGTAGCGGGGCGTAAACCCCTTGTGGCCGGGATCGGGGGCAATGATACCAGGGAAGTAACGGAGGCTTTCAAAAAATTTGACCTGAAGGGATACGACGCCATCCTTTCCGTAAGCCCTTATTACAATAAACCCAACCAGGAAGGATTGTACCGGCATTACCGTGCGCTGGACGCAGCGACGCCGCTTCCCGTTATCATGTATAATGTGCCGGGTCGCACGGGACAATCTGTTACCGCAGAAACCCAGCTCCGCATCGCGCATGATTGTAAAAATATTTTTGCCACCAAGGAGGCCAGCGGCAATTTCGACCTGATCAACCAGATCATCAAGAATAAACCGGCCGGTTTCATGGTGATCAGCGGCGATGATCCCATCACGCTGCAAATGATCGCCGCCGGCGCCGAAGGCCTGATCTCCGTGGTGGCGAATGCCTACCCGCTGGCGTATTCAAATATGGTGCGTCTTTGCCTGCAGGGGAATTTCGAAATGGCCAAACCCATCCATAACAGGTATATCGATATCATCGCATCCATGTTCGCCGAAGGAAGTCCAAGCGGGGTGAAAGCCTATCTCCATGAAATGGGTCTCTGCAAAAACACGTTCCGGCTCCCGGTTTGGAAAGTCAGCGATAAACAGCAGCAGAAAATCCGCGAACTGATGCAGTCGGTCCGGAATTAAATCTATCCGATGCCAGTACCTCGTCTATTCATCACCGTTGGGTTGGTGCTGCTCGCTTGTTCCGTCTCCGCGCAGTTCACGGTACGATTCGCTGTTACCTCGCTTCCGGATCGGCCATCGGCGCCTGATTCCATATACATCGCAGGAAATTTTAACGGGTGGAACCCCGGGTTGCCGGCATACCGGTTCATGAAAAACGATAACGGCAATGATACGCTCAGCCTGTCCCTGCCAGCCGGTCGTTATGAATTCAAACTCACCCGCGGCAACTGGGCGAAAGTGGAATGCAATAAGGACGGAACCGGTACCGGCAACAGGTCTTTACAGGTCGAATCCGACACGTTGATCAGCCTTTCCGTTTCGGGTTGGCAGGATAGGTTTGGCGCGCCGGTAAAAAAAACTACGGCCAGCCGGAATGTACGGATCATCGATACCGCGTTTTTTATGCCGCAACTGAACCGTTACCGCCGGGTCTGGATCTATCTTCCCCCGGACTATAAAAAATCAACTTGCCCGGTAATATATATGCACGACGGGCAGAACCTGTTTGAGGACAGCAGTTCCTACGCGGGCGAATGGGGTATCGATGAATTCCTGGATACCGCCAGGATGAAAGATTGCATCGTGGTGGGTATCGATCACGGCGGCGCCAGGCGAACCAATGAATACTGTCCCTATGATATGGAACGATTCGGAAAAGGAGAGGGGGACCGCTACCTGGAATTTATCGTCCGCACCCTGAAACCTTATATCGACAGGACCTACTTCCCGCTCCGCGACCGCGACCACACTTTTATCGGGGGCAGTTCGATGGGCGGGCTGATATCGATGTACGCGCTGTTGAAGTACCCGAAAATATTCGGGGGAGCCGGTATCTTTTCACCCGCCTTCTGGGTGGGTCCCGGGATCTTCCGGGATATTAAAAGGAAAGGATGTAAAGTAAAGGCGCGGATCTATTTCTACGCCGGCAAATCGGAAAGCGAATCGATGGTGCCGGATATGCTGAAAGCCATGACCGGAATGGCGGCAGTTTCAAAAAAAACAAAAATGACCACGGTGATAAGGGATGCGGGCAGGCATAATGAACAAACCTGGCGCCGGGAATTTCCGCTTTTTTACGAATGGCTGATGTATGGGAATACAAAGGGGCCGGTCATGACGGATATCCTCAGCAACGTAACCCGGCCTGAGTAAATTAAATATTGTAGGCCACCCCTTCCAGCGCCAATTCGGTATTCGGGAATACTTCCCGCGCTTCTTTTTCAAATTCTTCCAGCGTATCATACTTGCTGCTGAAATGCCCGATCAGTAATT
>CAYNSL010000238.1:0-2239 GCA_964399755.1 uncultured Chitinophaga sp.
CCTTTCCTCTGCAAATTCCGCCCCTGGAATGTAATTTTATCCCATATGAAAGCGGTCATCCAGCGTGTTACCCGGGCCAGCGTCACGATTGAAGGCAAAATTTATTCGCAGATCAGCACGGGGCTGCTGGTCCTGCTGGGCATTGAAGATGCGGACGGGGAGGAGGATATCGAATGGCTGAGCAATAAGATCGTCAACCTGCGGATCTTTGATGACGCGGCGTCGGTAATGAATGAATCGGTGAAGGACAAGAACGGTGAGATCCTGCTGGTGAGCCAGTTCACCCTGCACGCTTCCACCAAAAAAGGCAACCGGCCTTCCTATATTAAAGCGAGTAAACCCGGGGTCGCCATTCCCCTGTATGAAAAAATGATCCGGCAATTATCAGCCGACCTGGGAAGAGAGATTAAAACAGGCGTGTTCGCCGCCGACATGAAAGTGGAATTGCTGAATGACGGGCCCGTTACCATTGTCATTGATACGAAGAATAAGGAATGAGTTCAGCGTACGCCGATCTTTTCGGTGTAAACCCTTCCCCCCTCCATACCCACCATCAGGAAGAATATTTTTTCGTTTACCGGGATCGTGAATGAACAGGCAGCGGCATTGATATCCCGCTGTTCGATCACGCGGTGCCCGCCGCTGGTCCAGAGCATCAGGCTTTGGATATTTTTACTGCTTTTCAGCGTGATTTGTTTACCCGATGTATATACTTTGTAGGGCCGCGCTTCTTTTTTCACCGGGCCTTCGCCCGCAGGCTGCGCCTGCGCGTACAGGGAAAATGACAGGGACAGGATGGCCAGGAGCCGCCGGGTAGCTGATTGCATAGAATACATAATCTTTTTAAGGAATTGGAGCCGGTTTCAGGGGTGCGGATTACCCGGATAAAATCCGGGGAATCGGTAAACGGCAAGAATCATGCTAAATTGCAGCGCAGGATCAAAAAAATATGTTATGACTATTCAGCAAGCCCAGCAAGAGGTAGACGGATGGATCAAAACCACCGGCGTCCGTTATTTCAGCGAACTCACCAATATGGCCATTCTTACCGAGGAGGTCGGGGAACTGGCGCGGATCATGGCACGCACTTACGGCGACCAGAGTTTCAGGGAATCGGATAAAAATAAAAACCTCGCCGATGAAATGGCCGATGTACTTTGGGTGCTGATCTGCCTGGCCAACCAGACGGGTGTGGATCTTACCGAAGCCCTGCGGAAAAATTTTGAAAAGAAGAGCACCCGGGACGCGGAACGGCACCGGCAGAATCCAAAATTAAATCCTCCGGCTACATGACCCTGCGATCCCCGCTTGCAATGATCTCAAATGAAAAATGCAATTACGGCCGGTAAGCCGGGAAGACGGGAAGGGCACCGTTGCAATTACTAATTTCTATCCGGCTTATCGACTTACTCCATCGGAGCCCTTCGAACCGGTATACCGTAAAAGAAGTTCCGGGCAACAGGAACAATTACACCCCGTATAAAATCCCTTAAATCCCCGTTCTGCCTTACTTTTGCGCCCATGGCAAACGACGCGAACAAATTCCAGGCGATAATTTCCCATTGCAAAGAATACGGTTTTGTTTTCCCGAGCAGCGAGATCTACGACGGGCTGCAGGCGGTATATGATTATGGCCAGTGGGGCAGCGAACTGAAGAAAAATATCAGGGATTACTGGTGGAAAAGCATGGTGCAATTGCACGACAATATCGTAGGCATCGACGCCGCGATCTTTATGCATCCCACCACCTGGAAAGCATCGGGGCACGTGGATAATTTCAACGACCCGATGATCGACAACAAGGACAGCAAGAAACGGTACCGGGTTGACCACCTGATCGAAGGGTACAGCGACGAACTGCGCGCGGCGGGTGATATTGCAAAGGCCGACGCCATTATTGCGGCCATGGAAGCCCTGCTGGCGAAAGACGATTTCGCGGGATTGAAAAAATTAATCGAGGATCACCAGATCAAATGCGCGGTCAGCGGCAGTTCGAACTGGACAGAAATCCGTCAGTTCAACCTGATGTTCTCCACAGAATTCGGATCCACCGCTTCCGCCGGTGAGGAAGACAATACCATATACCTGCGCCCCGAGACCGCGCAGGGCATATTCGTGAATTTCCTGAATGTGCAGAAAACAGGAAGGATGAAGATACCCTTCGGCATCGCCCAGATCGGCAAGGCCTTCCGCAACGAGATCGTGGCCCGGCAGTTTATTTTCCGGATGCGCGAATTCG
>CAYNSL010000239.1:0-2184 GCA_964399755.1 uncultured Chitinophaga sp.
TGCCCGAAGAGTGGCTGAAAAAATATTCATTGCTGTTCCGGGTGGGCGAAGGCAAGACCAACTCGCTGAAACTTTCCCGGTACCATTTAAGCGTGGTGGATGAACTGTACGAAGCGCGGGATGAAGAAGAACTGGTCGTGCAGCTCGAGGAAAAATATGAGCGGCTGCGGGATTTTAATAAAATTAAAGAGATCGAACCGCCGCAACACCTCGATAAAATCCTGCGGCCCTACCAGGTGGCGGGCTTTCAATGGCTCAATTACCTGCGCGATATCAAATGGGGCGGGATCCTGGCCGATGACATGGGATTGGGAAAAACCGTACAGGCCCTTTCCTTCCTGGAACATTATAAAACAGAAACGGGGAAATTAAAAGCCCTTGTCGTTTGTCCCACTACCCTGATCTATAACTGGGAGAACGAAATAAAAAAATTCACCCCCTCGCTTACCTACCGCATCCATCACGGGGCGACGCGGACCCGCGTGAAAGAAGAACTCACGGACCACGATGTAACGATCACGACGTATGGTACGCTTCGCAGCGATATCAAACTGCTGATGGGGGTAGAATTCGATTACGTGATCCTCGACGAATCGCAGGCGATCAAGAACCCGTCGAGCAAGGTGGCAAGGGCTTCCTGCCTGCTGAACGCCAAAAATCGCTTATGCATGAGCGGTACCCCGCTGCAGAATAATACGTTCGACATCTTCGCCCAGATGAATTTCCTGAACCCCGGGATGCTGGGTACGATGGAATTCTTCCGCCAGGAGTTCGCCGTGCCGATCGACAAGTTCGGAGAACAGGACCGCAAGGAACACCTGAAAAAAATTCTCTACCCCTTTATCCTGCGCCGTACCAAGGAGCAGGTGGCGCGCGACCTCCCCGAAAAACAGGAGATGATCCTGTTCTGCGAGATGGAAGACGAGCAGCGCAATATTTACGACGCGTACCGGAATGATTACCGTAACCAGATCCTCGGCACCATTGAAACACAGGGTATCCAGAAATCCCAGCTCACCATCCTGCAGGGATTGATGAAGCTGCGGCAGATCTGCGATTCGCCGGCAATCCTGAACGAGGCCGAGAAATTTGAAAACCATTCGATCAAACTCGATGAACTGTCACGCGAGATCGTTGAAAATATCGGGGACCACAAGGCCCTCGTGTTTTCACAGTTCCTGGGAATGCTGGCGCTGATCAAAGCGAAAATGGAAGAACTGGGGATCAAATATGAATATTTCGACGGCAGCACTTCCGCCCCCGACCGGGAAAAAGCGATTCAATCATTCCAGAATAATGACGAGGTTAGGGTATTCCTGATTTCTTTAAAAGCCGGCGGGGTGGGACTCAACCTCACCGCAGCGGATTATGTATATATCGTTGATCCCTGGTGGAACCCGGCCGTGGAGCAACAGGCGATCGACCGTACCCACCGGATCGGGCAGACCAAGAACATATTCGCTTACCGGATGATCTGCAAGGATACCATTGAAGATAAGATCCTCCAGCTGCAGGAAAAGAAACGGGCGCTGGCCAAGGACATTATTTCGGACGACAGTTCCTTCGTGAAGACCCTGACCCGGGAAGATGTGGAATACCTGTTCAGTTAAGCCACTCATCGCCTGAAAGGGCCTGTTCATCCATTTACCCCTTAAAAAATTAACATTCCGGCGAAGGTTGTTTCCCAATCTTACGTCTATTTTCGTACACTTATTTCACTGATTATGAAGAAGATTTTTACCTTATCCACGCTTTTACTGGTATTTATTATTTCAGCCCGGGCCCAAAAAGCCGACGGCAGCATCAAAGGAAAACTCGTCGATACGGCGGCAAAGCAACCCATTGCCGATGCAACTGTCTCAGTTCTAAACGCTAAAGATTCTTCCCTGGCCACATTTACCCTTTCCAATAAGCAGGGTTCTTTTGAGGTTAAGGGACTGGTAGCCGGGGATTACCGGGTAATCGTTTCCAGTAAGGGCTATGTTGAATTTAAAAAACTGATCACTATCGGCGATGCCGGCAAGGCCATTGACCTGGGCAGTCTTCCCCTCCAGAAAGACTTCAAAGTACTGGAAGGAGTGACCGTTACCAGCGAAGCACCCATACAGGTGAAAAATGATACGGTGCAGTTCAATGCCAGCGGTTTCAAAACGCAACCCAATGCCACGCTGGAAGACCTGCTGA
>CAYNSL010000240.1:0-2173 GCA_964399755.1 uncultured Chitinophaga sp.
ATAACACGGCCCTGGGTATCGGTACATCGGCCCTGGCCCTGATCATGTACAATGTATTCACCACCCGGATCGACTCGATTACCTACGGGATTGATGAGTCTGGTTTCACCCTTACCCAAAGCTTTGCTTCCCTTTATAAATAAGGGCTCCCGGGGTATGGAAAAATCAAACTTATTCATCTCATACTTAAATCGTTGAAATCATGCCGAGTGTTAAATTACCGAGGAAGAGCACGGATACGGATATGACCCCCTTTGTGGATGTCGCCTTCCTGATCCTCTCTTTCTTTATCATGGCAACCAAGTTCAAGCCACCCGAGGCGGTTGAGATCAAGACCCCAGGTTCGGTTTTGTCAAAGGAATTGCCGACCGACAACGCGGTACTCATTTCCATCGACTCAAGCAATAAGGTGTATTTCAGTATTTTATCGGAAAAAGACCCGACAAAATTTGATGATATCCTTACAGGGATCAATACCAGCCAGAACCTGGGACTGACCCCCGCCGAGTTCAAAAATTTCCGGAAAACTTATATGGTGGGCGTTCCCTTCAGCGGGTTGAAACAACTGCTGGATGTAGACCCCAACGAACAGGGCAAGATCCAGCAACCGGGCATCCCGGTCATGGATACCCTGAACAACCAACTCACCTGGTGGGTGAAAGTGGCCATCGAAGCGTTCCGGGGACAACGCCTGAACTTCCTGATCAAGGGAGACGGAAATGCCAAGTACCCGGCCTTTGAAGCGGTGATTGCCGCCCTGAAAAAGAACGACCAGTTCAAGTATAACCTTGTCACCGCGCTCGAGGACGTTCCGTCCGGGAGCGAGTTGGAGAAGGCGCAGAAATACATGAATAAATAATTAAAAAAAAGCTTTACTATGGCTAGTATAGATACCGGTGGTGGCGATGGCGGTCATAAAAAAGGCCGTGGCGTTAAAAAAGCGAAAAAACTCTCTACACGGGTGGACATGACACCTATGGTGGACCTTGGATTTCTCCTGATCACGTTTTTCGTTTTTACCGCTACCATGCAAACCCCTACGGCGCTTGACCTGAACATGCCCAAAGATGTGGACGACCCGAATAAGAAAACGGAAGTGAAACAATCCGGCGCGCTCACCATCATGCTCGGGAAGGGCAACCAGGTTTATTATTACGAGGGTCAGCTGGAAGTATCGGAAGGAAAAAATAATTTCCAGCAAAGCACCTTCAAACAGATTCGTGACGTGATCATCAAGAAAAGAAACGATGTCATTGCCAAGCACGTGCATAACGACGAGATCTGCAAACCCGAACAGGAAGCCGCCAAAAAGAAGGGAGACCCCAACTGGCAGGACGCCTGCAAGGACGTGGACTTCGTGGTCATCATCAAACCCGACGCAGACGCTACCTATAAGAATACGGTGGATATCCTGGATGAAATGACCATCAACCAGGTGAAACGTTATGCGATGGTTAAAATTCTGGATGATGAGCTGAAGCTGATCAAGGCCACGGAGGAACAAAACGGGATTAAATAAAGACCGGATCGTGTGGATTCCTATTTATTCCGCATCTAACTAAAAACTGAATTATGGAAGCTAACAAAATCTTATCTGCCGATATCCTTGACCTGGTCTTTGAGGGCCGGAACAAGGATTATGGGGCATATGAGCTGAGAAAAACCTATAACCGGCGTATCGGCCGCGCCCTGCTGATCACCGCCGCCGTGGCCCTGCTGGCCCTGGGCGGATCCCTGCTGGCCAGTGAAACCCAGAAAAGACAAAAGAACAAGATACAGGAGATCACCATACAGGACCTGAAACAGGAAGATAAAAAAGAACCGCCCCCGCCGCCCCCGCCGCCCCCGCCCAAGCAGGAGCCGCCCAAAGTGGAGATGAAGCAGTTCACGCCCCCGGTGATCAAGAAGGATGAGGAAGTGGAAAAACCGCCTCCGCCCCAGGAAGAACTGAAAGAAGTGAAGATCGCCGAAGTGAACCAGGAAGGTGTGAAAGATGAACAGATCGTGACACCCGTGCAGATCGACGAAGGCAAAAAAATCGTGGAAGAAAAGAAAGAAGAAGACGAGAACCACATTTTTGATAAAGTGGAGATCGAAGCCAGCTTCCCCGGCGGCGATGCCAAATGGCGCCGCTACCTCGAAACAAACTGTAACGGCCAGGTGGCATCCGATA
>CAYNSL010000241.1:0-2134 GCA_964399755.1 uncultured Chitinophaga sp.
GTTTTCAAGACCGCCGCATTAGACCGCTCTGCCATCTCTCCGGCGCAAAAATAGCAGGGGAAAGGCGATCAGCAAAATCAAACCGTTCATTTGAACAGCAACGGCAGGTTTATTTTTTTTATGAAATGATGTCGTTTCCAATTCGTATATCCTGCCGTTCCCGCCGTTCATACCATCCGGGAACACGCGTTTTTTTATTAACTATCTTCGGCGCTGATGAAGCAGCTCCGGGCACTTAATAAATATTTCTGGAAGTACAGGGTTCGTCTCGGGGCGGGCCTGCTCTTTGTTACCCTGTCCAATTATTTCAATGTCCTCTCACCCCAGGTTACAGGCTTTATCATCGATTTTGTTCAGCGTTCCTTACAGCTTCCCGGTTATAAAGCCGCTTCGCGCCCGCCGGGCTACGACCGGATGGTGAACGCCTTTATTCAAAGAGTGGAGGGGCATGATTATTCCATCGCACGCGTGGTGGCACTCTGCGGTATCACGATCCTGGCACTGGCCCTGCTGCGGGCCTTTTTCCTTTTCCTGATGCGTCAAACCATCATCGTGATGAGCCGGTTCATCGAATACGATCAGAAAAATGAGATCTTCAGCCATTACCAGCAACTGGACATGGCTTTTTATAAAACCCACAGCACGGGCGACCTCATGAACCGGATCACGGAAGACGTAAGCCGGGTGCGCATGTTCACGGGTCCCGCCATCATGTACCTGGCCAACCTGGTTACGGTGATTTCACTAAGCGTATTCTTCATGCTGAAACGCGACGCGGAACTGACAATCTATGTGCTGGCACCCCTGCCGATCCTGGCCCTTACCATTTATTATGTAAATAATACCATCAACCGCAAAAGCGAAAGGATTCAGGAATCGTTGTCCGATCTCACCACCAATGCGCAGGAATCCTATTCGGGTATCCGCGTAATCAAATCCTTTGTGCAGGAAAAAGCCATGCTGGGATTTTTTACCCGCAACAGCGAGGCCTATAAACAAAACGCCATTGGATTGGCGCGGGTGGAAGCGATCTATTTTCCTTCCATCACCCTGCTCATCGGGCTGAGCACATTGCTGACGATCATGATCGGCGGGTTATATTATATACGCGGCGGGCACCATATCGGGATCAATACGATCGTGGAATTTGTGATGTATATTAATATGCTCACATTTCCCGTCAGCGCCATCGGGCTAACCGCCAGCATGATCCAGCGGGCGGCCGCTTCGCAAAAAAGGATCAATGAATTCCTGCAAACCGGGCCCGCCATCCGGAACGACAGCCGGCCACTCCGGCAAAAACTGGAGGGCGATATCCGCTTCGACCGGGTTGATTTCACCTATCCCAATACGGGGATACATGCCCTTAAAAATTTCAGCCTGCATATCCGGAAAGGTGAAAAAGTGGCGATCGTGGGACGAACCGGCAGCGGTAAAACCACCATTGCCCAGTTGCTCCTGCGGATGTATGACACCGGCTCGGGAAATATCCTGCTGGATGGTACCGATATCCGGAAGCTGGCTTTGACTTCGTTGCGGGAACAGATCAGTTATGTGCCCCAGGACGTTTTTTTGTTCAGTGATACGGTGGCCGGGAATATTAGTTTCGGGGTGGAGGAAACAACCCGGGAAACCATCGAAAAAGCAGCCGCGAGGGCCAGCGTCGACCGGGAAATAGCCGGTTTCGGGCAGCAGTATGAAACCATGGTAGGGGAGCGGGGGGTGACCCTCAGCGGGGGGCAGAAACAAAGGATCTCCATCGCCCGGGCCCTGGTGAAAGACGCGCCCATCGTGGTTTTCGACGATTGCCTGAGCGCCGTTGATGCCCGGACCGAGCGGGAAATTACCGGTCATCTCGAGGAATACCTGGCCGGGAAAACGGGGATTTTTATTACCCACCGGGTATTCTCCCTTTTTCACTTTGACAAGGTGATCGTGCTCGAAGAAGGGGCGGTAGTGGAAGAGGGCACCCATTTCCAGTTATTGTCGAAAAAGGGGTACTATGCCGGGCTATATGCCCGACAGCAGGAGCAGGATCAAAAACAGGGGGGAGGCGGCAATTAAAGGCCCCTGAAACTAGGTTTGGTTGATTCAAAAACATATCTATATTTGTGCCTTCCGGAACCAAACTAAT
>CAYNSL010000242.1:0-2053 GCA_964399755.1 uncultured Chitinophaga sp.
CCGCACCGGCATGATTTCTTTTTCATGTTGGTTGTAAAAAAGGGTACGGGGCAGCATGTAATAGACTTTACAACCTACAAAATTTCAGATCGCTGCATTTTCTTTCTGCGTCCCGGCCAGGTGCACCGGCTCAGCCTGAAAGCGGGCAGTACGGGGTATGTATTGCAATTCAATACTGAATTCTATTATCCTGACAACAAAGCATCACACCAGCTATTACGGCGTTCGAGTAACAAACAATTATGCCGTCCCGGCTCTGCCGGTTTCAAAAAGCTGTTCGCCTTGCTGACCGGCATTTTCAGGGAGTATAGCGTCAAACAGGAAGGATACAGGGAGATTATCAAAGCCAACCTGGGTATTTTTTTTATTGAACTGATCAGGCAAAGGCAAAACCATAAAAACCAGCCGGGGAATACTAACCCGTATATGCAGGAACGCCTTGAAGAATTGCTGGAACTTTTGGAAAAACACGTTTATACCCAAAAACAGGTGCCGGCCTATGCGGAAATGATGAACCTCTCTCCTTACCAGCTTAATGCCGTTACGAAAGCTACGTTGGGCAAAACCTGCTCAAAACTTATCGATGAGCAAATTATTATGGAAGCGAAACGGGCCCTTCTTGCCACCTCCAAACAGGTAAAGGAAATAGCCTGGCAACTGGGCTATGAGGATAATTCCTATTTTATCCGGTTCTTTAAAAAACATACCGGGTATACGCCGGATCAATTCAGGCAGCATTTCAGATAAGTCCTGTCAAACCCGATTTTTGTCTTACCATACAAATCATCCCTCCCGTTAGTTTTGCTATTAAATAATCTGATCATTAAAAACTGATTTGTATGAACACAAAAACTAAATTGATCGCTTCCCTGAAGATCTGGGTAGTGATCTACCCTTCCATCACTTTATTTCTCTACCTGTTCGGCGGATCGCTGGCCGCGCTGCCTTTGTATCAAAGGACGCTTATCCTCACGCTTTCCCTTGTTCCCTGGATTGTTTTCGCGGGCGTTCCTTTGGTGAACCTGGTGCTTAACCGGCTGTCGGGAAAACGGGCAACAGGTAAAGCAAATATGAACCGGCCATAAAATCACTATGCTGATCAGGGTCCATGCATCCCTGAAGAATAGCGGGGTTACGGTATCTAACCCCGCTTTACTATTCTCATTAAAGTATTTTCAATACATTACCGAATGAAAGTGCCGGTACATTATGATGTAATCATCGTTGGCGGAAGTTATGCGGGTCTTGCCGCGGGCATGGCCCTGGGCAGGGCCCTGAGACGGGTTTTGATCATCGACAGCGGCAGGCCCTGTAACCGGCAAACACCCTATTCACATAATTTTCTTACGCGGGACGGGGAAACCCCGCATGCCATCGCCTCACTGGCAAAAAAGCAGGTGGAAAAATATAACTCCGTCAGTTTTTTCAATGGCCGCGTGACGCAGGGCATTAAAACCGGGCAGGGCTTTGAAATCAGGATAGAATCGGGTGATAATTTTACGGCAAAAAAACTGGTTTTTGCTTCCGGTATCAAAGACATCATGCCCGGCATAAACGGATTTGCCGATTGCTGGGGTATATCGGTTCTTCATTGTCCGTATTGTCACGGTTACGAAGTAAAAAATGAAAAAACCGGCGTGCTGGCCAATGGTGACAAGGGATTTGAATTCGCCATGCTCATTTCAAACTGGACGAAGGACCTCAGCTTGTTTACCAATGGAAAATCAACATTAACCGCGGAACAGATGGCCAGGCTTGATCGTCATCATATAAGTATCGTGGAAACAGAAATTGAAGGGCTCAGTCAACAGGACGGAATTCTTCAACACATCGTATTCAAAGATGAAACAAGGGCCGCCCTGAAAGTGCTTTATGCCAGTATCGCTTTTGCGCAACATTGTACGCTCCCGCAAGACCTGGGCTGCGAACTTTCAGAAGAAGGGTACATTACGGTAAACGCATTTCAGCAGACCACGGTTCCCGGTATTTATGCCTGTGGCGACAATACATCGCGTATGCGTACGGTTGCCAACGCGGTAGCCTCGGGTACGGC
>CAYNSL010000243.1:0-1956 GCA_964399755.1 uncultured Chitinophaga sp.
ATATGCAACTGGTTTTATAGAGAGGTGAAACATCATCTCTGCGCAAACTCCGCGCTCTTCGCCCCTCTGCGGTGAAAAAAAATAGTAGAAAAACCCGGTAAGTAAAAAAGAGTTGGGAAAAACAGTTTCCGTAATAGCGCTTTTTCCTTTGTGCACTGTAGTTAAATCAATCCTGAATCATGCACCCGCTTACTCCTAAAAGTTTATCGTCACCGTTGTCCTTCCCTTCTTATTGGCGTTTCTTTTCCATTTCGGACCGTCCTTGATCAGGCGGATGGCCTCTTTATCACAGGAGGAGCAAAGCGATTTTTCGACGCGGATATTCACGGGTTCGCCGTTCTTATCCACTTCAAAGGAAACCTGTACGGCATTCCCTTCCGTTTGCTGGGGTTTGAAATCATCGGGTACATTGAGGTTGTTAGCGAGATAGCTGTCATAGGCCACCCAGCCGTCGGCAGGTTCGGGTTCAGTCACCACCCGGTTGGCATCGCGGCTGCGGGCGGCCGCATTGGGTTTCTGGTTGCTGATCACTACTTCGGAAAGACCCCGGCGGTCTTCCTGCATCACCACCTGGTTGGAGGGCACGTTATTGCGCAACTGCAGGTTATTGTTCTCAAAACCGATGGAACGGACCTGTACATTCAGCACCGAATCGGTGGAAGTAAGGGTGAAGTTCCCCTTGGCATCGGTATAAGTGCCCACATTATCCTGCACGTTGGTCACATTGGCAAAGGGCAGCCCTACATTCGCCGGGTCGGTTACGCGACCCCGGAAAGTGTTCATCTCCTTTTTGTAATCCTTATTATCGATAGCCCCGCGGCTGGCAGTTATTTGCTTGTTCCGGGTATTATCGTCTACGGGCTGGGCCACCTGGTCTTTTACGCCGCCGGAATCGGCTTTTCTTTTACTCATGGCGGATACCTTATCCGTATTTTCTTCCCTTGCCAGGTTTTTCTCCGTGGCTTTGCCACTGGCAGTAACAATATCTGTCTTCGTTTCGGCTTCTTTGGCCGGGGCGATCGTTACGGGTGTCACGGTACTTACCGGTTTATTTTCTTTTACGGTTTCATCTGTTTCTGTTTTCACCATTTCACCGGATATCTTGTTGCTGGTAACGGGCGCAGCATTCCCTTCATTGTTTTTCCCGGCCGTAACCGCTTTCTGGTTATTCGTTTTGGTGGTTTCCGCCGCTATGAAAGAATTGTCGCCCGTTGTAGCTGTTGGGGTGTTGATCGCATGCAGCGAAGAATCCTGTATCGTACCGGGTTTTATCGAATCGGTTTTTATAACGGCAAGTTCCGGGTTCTTATGCCGGAAACTAAGCTGGTAAATTAATATCCCGGCCCCGGCGAAGAGCATGAACATCGCTGCCACGCGCAGGAAAGGGGCGTAGCGGCGACGGCCCGTTTCGATGGGGATCAACTGCGTTTTATTCACCCTTTCGCCCAGCCTGTTCTCCAGTTCGGCCAGGTCGGAGGGCAGGTCAACCCCGGCAACAGCATATCCTTCCAGCGCATCCGCGAGGAAGGGATCGTCGAGCGCGGCTTTTTCCAGCTCATGCTTTTCCTTCGCGGAAAGCAGGCCCCGGTGGTATTTTTCAATATCCGCCGCGCTGATTTTTTTTATGTTATTATCTGTTGCCATGGGGCTTTACAAAGGTCTTAATTATTTTTTGACTCCCGTCTCCGAACTCCCGGCTCACATCTCCCGGCTGCCGGCCACTTTCCCGTCCATACATATCTTCAGGTTCCTCCTCCCGTTCTGGATCAAACTCCGTACCTGGTTCCATTCCTCACCGGTGATCTCCACGATTTCATTGTAGCACTTGCCTTCCAGGTAAAAGAGCCGGATCGCTTCCCTTTGCTTCTCAGCCAGGGTGCCGAGGCAGGATTCCAGCTTTTTGAAATTCTCCTCTTTTTCCAGCACACCATTCAGATGCACGGTTTCTTCCGATTG
>CAYNSL010000244.1:0-1953 GCA_964399755.1 uncultured Chitinophaga sp.
CATAGTTCAGTCCCAGTTTGTGGAAAAAGACCACGCTGTCGGGGTCGCCGCCGTGTTCGCCGCAGATACCCACTTTTAATTTTGATTTTATTTTCCGGCCTCTTTGCACGCCTTCCTTCACCAGTTCGCCCACCCCGTCCTGGTCGATGGTCTGGAAGGGATCGTAAGGCAGGATTTTCAGGTCGAGGTATTTGGGCAGGAAACCACCGATATCATCCCGGCTGAAACCAAAACTCATCTGGGTAAGATCGTTGGTGCCATAGCTGAAGAAATCGGCCACGTTCGCCATCAGGCCCGCGCGGATCGCCGCCCGGGGCGTTTCGATCATTGTGCCGTATAAATAAGGAATACTTTTCATCTTCATCTTCTCGCAGACTTCTTTGTAAACACGGTCGACAATGATTTTCTGGTGCGATAATTCATTCACCGTACAGGTTACCGGCACCATGATCTCGGGCAGCGCTTTTTTCCCTGCTTTGATCAGTTCTGCCGCGGCTTCGAGAATGGCCCGCACCTGCATTTCGGTGATCTCGGGATAACTGACCCCGAGCCGGACGCCGCGGTGACCCAGCATGGGGTTGTTCTCGTGCAGGGACAACACTCTTCTGCGCAGCACGCTCATGCTGATGCCCAGTTCTTTGCTCAATTGCTGCAATTTCTCTTTATCATGCGGCACGAATTCATGCAGCGGCGGATCGAGCAGCCTGACGGTAACCGGGAACCCGTTCATCACCAGCAGGGTGTCCTTGATATCTTTTTTTACATAGATATAAAGTTCATCCAGAGCCGTTCTCCTTTCTTCTTCGGTTTTGCTGACGATCATTTTCCGGAGCAGGAACAGCGGCTGTTCACTGCCTTCGCCATAGAACATGTGTTCGGTGCGGAACAGACCAATTCCCTCGGCGCCGAAACGAAGACCGTTCTTCGCGTCTTCCGGCGTTTCGGCATTGGTGCGCACGCCCATCACTTTGATCTTGTCCACCAATATCATCAGGTCCTTATACGATTTGTTCTTGTTGATATCGATGTCTACCAGGGGAAGGCTTCCTTCATATACCTGTCCCTTGGTGCCATTCAGGCTGATCCAGTCGCCTTCTTTGATCACTACTCCTCTCTTTGCATGGAGAGTTTTCGTGTCTTCATGAATATCCACATCCCCGCATCCCACGATACAGCATTTGCCCCAGCCCCGCGCCACCAGGGCCGCGTGCGAGGTCATGCCCCCTTTAGTGGTGAGGATGGCCTGTGCTTTATGCATGCCGTCCACGTCTTCCGGAGAAGTCTCTTCCCGTACCAGTATCACTTTTTCTCCTTTACGCGCCCATTCCACCGCGTCCTGCGAGGAAAAGACCACGCGGCCTTTGGCGCCACCGGGACCGGCGGGCAATCCTTTGGCAATAACGGGTGTGATGAGTTCCACTTTGGGATCCAGCATTGGCAGCAATAATTCCACGAGCTGGTTGGGGGCCACGCGTTTCACTGCGGTCTTCGCGTCGATCATTTTTTCCGCGTACATTTCGGTAGCCATGCGCACGGCGGCCACGCCATTGCGCTTGCCCACGCGGCACTGCAGCATATAAAGTTTTCCCTTCTCGATGGTAAACTCGATATCCTGCATGTCTTTGTAATGTTTTTCGAGGCGGCGCTGGTAATCGAATAATTCCTTATATAGTTTGGGCATTCCTTTTTCCAGCGTGGTAAACTGTTTGCTCTGCTCATTCTTCGAATATTCATTCACGGGAGCAGGCGTGCGGATGCCGGCCACCACGTCTTCGCCCTGGGCATTGATAAGATATTCGCCGTAGAATTTATTTTCACCGCTGCCGGGGTTGCGGGTAAAAGCCACGCCGGTGGCGCAGTCGTTACCCATATTCCCGAATACCATGGCCTGCACATTGACGGCCGTGCCCCATTCGTCGGGAATTTTTTCGATGCGGCGGTATTCCACCGCGC
>CAYNSL010000245.1:0-1864 GCA_964399755.1 uncultured Chitinophaga sp.
CCTGGGTCCCACCGGTGTGGGCAAAACGGAACTGGCCCGCGCGCTGGCCCGTTATATGTTCGACTCGGAAGAATCGCTGATCCGTATCGACATGAGCGAATACATGGAGAAATTTACCGTAAGCCGGCTGATCGGCGCGCCTCCGGGCTATGTGGGTTACGAAGAAGGCGGCCAACTTACCGAAAGGGTCCGCCGCAAACCTTACAGCGTGATCCTGCTCGATGAGATCGAGAAAGCGCACCCTGATATATACAATATATTGTTACAGGTGCTCGATGACGGGCAACTGACCGATGGCCTGGGCCGGAAAGTGGACTTTAAGAATACCCTGATCATCATGACTTCCAATATCGGGGTAAGACAGCTCAAGGATTTCGGCGCGGGGGTGGGTTTTGCCACCGCTTCGAGGGTAGAAAACCAGGATGAGGCCAATAAAGCCGTGATCGAAAAGGCGCTGAAGAAAACTTTTTCGCCCGAATTCCTGAACCGGATCGACGATATCGTGATCTTTAACAGCCTGACCAAGGAAAATATCTTCAGCATCATCGATATCCTGATGAAGGGTGTGATGAAAAGACTGGCCAACCTGGGATTCAGTCTCGAACTGACCGAAGCGGCCAAATCATTCCTGGCCGACAAAGGCTACGATCAGCAGTTCGGTGCGCGGCCCCTGCACCGGGCGATCCAGAAATACCTGGAAGACCCGCTGGCCGAGGAGATCCTGAACCTGAATGTAAAGGCCGGCGATTCGCTCGAAGCGGATGCCGATACGGAAAAAGGACAACTCGTGTTTTCCTTTAAAAAGAAAGCAGAACAGAAGTCGAAGGCATAATTGAATCAAGGATTCATCGCCTGAAACAATTTACAGATAAAAGCCCGGTGGACATTCCGCCGGGCTTCTCTATTTTTGCCGGACAACATGGCGAAAAAGATCATCATCACCATCGACGGCTGGTCGAGCTGCGGGAAAAGCACCCTGGCCAGACAACTGGCCAAAGAACTGGGATATGTGTATGTGGACAGCGGCGCCATGTACCGCGCCATCACGCTTTATTTCCTGCGCAACCATGTGGACTGGACCGACACAAAAGAGGTGAAAGCCGCCCTGAAAAGCATCAACCTCGAGTTTATTTTCAACGAAAAGAATGTCGCCAGCGAAATCTACCTCAACGGGGAGAACGTGGAATACCTGATCCGCGACCTCGTGATCGCCGAAAAAGTGAGCGATGTGGCCGCGATCAGGGAAGTGCGGGCCTTTGCCGTAGCCCAGCAAAAGAAAATGGGCGCCAAAAAGGGGATCGTGATGGACGGGCGTGATATCGGCACCGTGGTCTTTCCCGACGCGGAACTTAAAATCTTCATGACGGCCGATAACGCGGTGCGCGTGGAACGCCGGTTTAAGGAATTATACGCGAAGAATCCCAATATCACGATCGAGGAAGTTAAGAACAACCTCGAAATGCGAGATTATATCGACTCCAACAGGAAGGTCAGCCCGCTCCGGCAGGCCAAAGACGCGCTGGTACTGGACAATACAAACCTCACCGAGCAGGAGCAGTATCAGAAGGCCCTGGAATGGGTAAAACAAAAGACCCGGAAGTAGTTATTTATTCTTGATCCCGGTTAATGAGTAAAGTCATTCCTGACTGTTACACGCATCATTTTACACGGACCCTTCCCTGAGTATCTTGCCAATGACCTGAAAATCTTCCGGCAATGCAAATACAAATATCATATTGATCCTGCTCACGGTATCGCTCAACCGCTTTGCAACCGTTCCCCGGTAATCGTAGAACAGCCTCATCACCCGGACCCATCTCATTCCTCACCCTAAAATAATTGTTATGAAAAAGATTATACTTAT
>CAYNSL010000246.1:0-1863 GCA_964399755.1 uncultured Chitinophaga sp.
CATGCGACTTCGGCCAATCGCGCGTCTGCGCGGCCCGCCGGTTAGCTGGCACGTTGGGCGTCACACGACCGACCCGTGGTGACCTCATGATCTACGCAGTTGACGTTGGGTCCACGATTCCGAAACACGGCGGCGTTGCATTTGCGTGGAGTGGTGTCGACGACGCCGGACGCGAAGTGCGCACCGGGTCGTCCCCGGGAACTCTCGCGGGGGAAATAGCGTCACGAATCAAGAATGGGGAAAGCGTCGCACTTGGTATTGAGGCACCGCTGTTCATTCCTGTTCCGCCTGATGAAGCTGATCTGAGTAAGGGAAGGGAGAACGAACGAAGTCGGTCTTGGGCTGCCCCGGCAGGTGGCTATGTTGCTGCTCTGGCCGTACATCAGTGTGCGTGGCTGCTGCGCACACTTTTCGGCGAATGCGCGTCGCGATGTGACATTGATGTTGACCCAGACGCTTGGTATGGCCGCGCGCGACGCCGCCCTGTCATCTTCTGTTGGGAGGCCTTCGTTTCTGGAGTCGCGCATGGAAGTCACGCCGACGACGCTCGAACCGCTGCGATGTACTTTCATACCCACCAAGGTGACCTCGTTTCCGCCGTAACCGCGCGAAATCCGATATCGCTGTTTGGTGCGGCAGTCCTGTGGAGCGGTTGGAGCGATGATCTATTGTGGCTCAGGCGACCATTGGTTGTACTTCGCCCTGATGCCCGATGGGTGACGGCCTCATAACGCCCAACCATGCGCTGGAGCGGACCCGCCGGCAAGTACCTTCTCGCTGGCGAGCAGCGGTGGCGGCCGGCCGCTCAGCTTCGACGTTAGGCCTGAACCTCACGCACCTCATGCTGCCGCTCGTGCCTCCGGTCAGCGATTCGCGGCGCGCTTGCGTTGTGCCGGTCGCACGCCGCGCCCCATCCGCTTCGGTCAGCGTTCGCTGCGTCCTGCCTGTTGCCGTCAAGCCAGCAGCCTCAGCCCTCGACCGAACGTCGGGCGCGTCGCGCGGGAAGCGTCGAGGTCGTTGCGCGCGCCGCGCATGTGCCATAGCGTTGCAGGCAATGGAGTCTCCGCGCAGGTTCGTCCGGGCGCCGGTGGCGGATCGGGCGACCTGCCAAGGGAGGCGGAGCCGCGCGCGCTCGGTCAGTGGTCGTTCGCACATCGCGCTCGCCGCCGCACACCGGCCTAACCGGGCGGTCAACCGGACCGCCTTCGGCGCGGCTTCGCCGGCCTCGGCGGCCGGTTACCTTGCACGTTAGGCTGCACTCCGTGCTAAGCCGTCGCCTTCTCCTCGGTGTCGCGATACTGGCTCCTGCCGCCGCGCTTCTCTTCCATTGGGCGGTCGACCTTCGTGCACGTCAGTCCGAGGAAGCCCAATTTGCAGTCCAATCGGCAGCGCGCGACTTAGACCTGGACCTCACACAGTTCGTCGGCCCTGACGCTTCTGGTGCGATATTCGCTGGCAGGGTCTTTCATTGGCGCCGAGGCTCAAAGGATGGAATAGACCTTCTTGCATTCCTCGCTGACGAACAGCTTGTCTGCTGGTCCACTATTTCGCCAAGTGGGGTCCTCCACCAGCACGGCTGCGTTGCTGCGCGTACAGGAGCTTAATGTGCCGCTGCAGCCTAACTCCGCGCTTAACCGGACGCGTGTCCGCGCGGCTGTCCTTCGGCAGCCGCTGGCACGCGCCGGTTAGCTGGAACGTTAGGCCTGAACCTCACGCACCTCATGCTGCCGCTCCTGCCTCCGATCAGCGATTCGCGGCGCGCTTGCGTTGTGCCGGTCGCACGCCGCGCTCCGCTCGCTTCGGTCGGCGTGGTCGCGTCCCGGGAAGTGGTGTAGGAAGCCGCTGAGTTCGAACTCGGGTCTG
>CAYNSL010000247.1:0-1837 GCA_964399755.1 uncultured Chitinophaga sp.
CGGCTGATCTTTCCCGCATCGATGGCGTAACGGCGGTCATGTCCCGGTCGGTCTTTTACAAATGTGATGAGCTCTTCACTTTCTCCCGGGTTACGGCCGAGCTTTTCATCCATCAGCCGGCACAGTAATTTTACCAGGTCGATATTTTTCCATTCGTTGAACCCGCCGATACAATAGGTATCGCCGGTTTTTCCCTTATGGAATACCAGGTCGATCGCGGCGGCATGATCTTTTACAAAAAGCCAGTCGCGCGTATATTGACCGTCGCCGTAAACCGGCAGTGATCTTTTCTGAATGATATTATTGATGAACAGGGGTATCAGCTTTTCCGGGAAATGATAAGGCCCGTAATTGTTCGAACAATTCGTGATCACGACGGGGAGCCCATAAGTATCATGGTAGGCCCGTACAAAATGGTCGCTGGATGCTTTGGAAGCGCTGTAGGGTGAATGGGGATCATACCGCGTTTCTTCCGTGAAGAATCCCGTTTCGCCCAGCGCCCCGAACACTTCATCGGTGGACACATGGTGAAACCGTTTGCCTTCCGTATTTCCGGACCAGGCTTTCCTGGCCGCGTTCAGCAGGTTCACCGTTCCGATCACATTGGTATACACAAAATCCAGCGGGGAGAGGATCGACCGGTCCACATGCGATTCCGCCGCCAGGTGGATGATGCCTTCGGGCTGGTATGCAGAAAAAATTCTTTCCAGCGCGGCCGTATCCAGGATATCGGCTTTTTCAAAAAAATAATTCGGGGCCTGTTCAACGTCGCGCAGGTTTTCGAGGTTCCCCGCATAGGTCAGCGCATCGAGATTGATAATTTTATAATCCGGGTAGCCGGTTACCAGGCGCCGCACCAGGTGCGAGCCGATAAAACCCGCGCCGCCCGTAATGATGATTGTTTTACTCATGCCTGTTCCCTGTACCAGTTAAATGTTTTTCGTAAACCTTCCTCTACCGAAACGTTTACATGATACCCGAGCAGTTTTTGGGCCCTGGAAATATCCGCCAGGCTATGCCGCACATCGCCCTTGCGTTCGGGACCGAATACCGGTTGTAGATCGCTTCCGGCTTCATCACGCAGATGTTCAAACAATGCAAGCAGAGAGGTCTGCCTGCCGCAGGCGATATTATAAACCTGGTTTACCGCTTCCTTGCTTTCCGTGAACAGGGAAAGCAGGTTGGCGGCTACCGCGTTATCAACATAGGTAAAGTCACGGCTATGCTGACCGTCGCCGTTGATCACCGGCGGCCTTCCTGTGAGCAGGGCTTCCGCGAAAAGCGGTATGACGGCGGCATAGGGCCCTTTGGGATTTTGCCGCGGCCCGAAAATATTAAAGTACCGGAGCCCGATCAGTTCCATACCGAAAAGGTCGGCATAAACTTTTGCGTACAATTCATTTACGTATTTGGTTACCGCATAGGGCGAAAGGGGAAGCCCGATCTTATCTTCCACTTTCGGAAGGCCGGTATGATCGCCATAGGTGGAGGAACTGGCCGCGTACACCACTCTTTTGATCTTCATCCGGTGCGCCGCCGTAAAAATATTCAGCGTACCGGTGATGTTCACATCATTGGTGGTCAGCGGGTCGTCAATCGAACGGGGTACCGAACCAAGGGCCGCCTGGTGACAGATACGGTCGATCCCATCGCAGGCTTCGAGGCATTCGGGGAAATGCCGGATATCCTGTTGCAGAAATTCAAAACGGGGATGTTCTCTGAATGCTTCGATGTTCTTCAGGGACCCTGTCGATAAATTATCCATTACCCGTACATAGGTAACGCGTTCGTCATTTAACAAAGCCGCTACCAGGTTGGAGCCGATAAACCCGGCGCC
>CAYNSL010000248.1:0-1832 GCA_964399755.1 uncultured Chitinophaga sp.
CGCCTCGCCGAAAGCCCAAGGGCGCCCCTGCGTGCTGTGTCACAAGGAACACCGTGGCGTCGAAGCAGATCTTTTTGGCTGGGTGTCGATGGGTGGACAGCAAAAGTTCAACCACGACACGACCACGCGCTTTCCCCTGCAAGGACGGCACTCTGTCGTCGAATGCAAAGACTGCCACAAGCAGAAGACCAACAGCGGGCGTCCAAGTTTCTTGCTCGCACCGATGGCCTGTGTCGGCTGCCACAAGTCACCGCACGGAGATCTACACGAACAGGTCGCCAACTGCGAGCGCTGCCACGACGCGAAGAACTGGCGGCAGCTTGAGCCCATGAAGTTTGACCACAACACCGACACGCGCTTCCCGATTGAGACCAAGCACGCCGGTGTTCCCTGTAACAGCTGCCACCCACGCACCACGTTCCGCTTGACCAACTGGGCCACCGATTGCACGCCGTGCCATAAGAACGTCCACGGCGAGTCGCTGTTTGGACAGACGAAGTGCACCCAGTGCCACAGCGCCAAAGTCGAGTGGAAAGTGATCGACTACGACCACAACCACAAGACGAAGTTTGCCCTGGAAGGGCCGCACAAAAAGCCTTGCGCTTCATGTCACCCGGCAACGGCGAGCAAGTCTCCTGGAAGAAACTGCGACGCTTGCCACAAGGATGCGCACGAAGGCCGCTTCACCAAGACCGGCGACTGCACGACGTGCCACCTGTCCTCGACGTGGGGCCCCGAGCTAAAGTTCGAACACAACAAGACTCGATTCCCGCTGCTGGGCCGACACGCGGCTGTCTCGTGCCGAGCGTGCCACCGCGGCAAGACCCAGGCAGAGTTTGAGAACTTCGACGCGCTGGTCAAGACGACCACCACCGGCAAGGGCAAGAAGAACACCACGACGGCCATCGACTGCATGGGCTGTCACCAGCACAGCCAGGTCCACAAGAAGCAGTTCACGTCGGACCAGTGCTTGCAGTGCCATCAAAAGCCCGGTGAGGTAAAGCAGAGCATCGATCCGAAGGCGATCAATGAACGCGTCAAGATCGGCCATGGCCCCGGCAAGCCGTTCCAGCTCATCGATGGGCACGTGATTGATGGCATCCGCATCAAGGACTGTCGGACCTGCCACAAGAATGACCAGTATCGCGACACCCCAGGGATGTGCGGCGCATGCCACGAAGACCGGCTGCACAAAGGCTCGCTCGGCAAGGACACCTGCAACAACTGCCACGAAGGCGCACGCTGGGCAGCGACGCGATTCAACCACGACAAGACCAACTACCCGCTCATCGGCAAGCACAAGGACGCGCGCTGCGAAGGCTGCCACCCAAGCCGACGCTACAAGCCGACGGCGATGCAGTGTGCGGACTCAAGCTGCCACCTCAAGGACGACACGCACCAGCGCAGCCTCGGACTCAAGTGCGAAGACTGCCACAACCCGACGGGGCAGGTCAGCTTTGACCACAACGACCCCAAGGCCAAAGGCCGCTGGAAGCTAGAGGGCAAGCACAACGCGGTACGATGCCAAGGCTGCCACTCGTCGCAGAAGTACAAGCCGACGCCGACCCAGTGTCAGGACTGCCACGCAGATCCGGAAGCGCACAAAAACGAGCTGGGCATCCGCTGCCAAGGCTGCCACGAGCCTGCGACGTGGAAGAAGGTCCACACTGGCCACGACATCTTCCCGGCTCGGTTCGGCGGCGCGCACGATCGACTGTTCTGCAAAGAGTGTCATCCGAGCGGTCGCGTGCTTCAGGGCCTCGCGCAGCTTTGCATTGGCTGTCACCAACGTGACGACGTACACCACAACTCGCTTGGCCCACGATGCAGCG
>CAYNSL010000249.1:0-1705 GCA_964399755.1 uncultured Chitinophaga sp.
GCTGCCCCGTACCCTTTTTTACAACCAACATGAAAAAGAAATCATGCCGGTGCGGGTCCTGTACCATATCTTTTCCGTTCAACAGATCCTGGATAACCCGGATGCTGAAGCTTTCGGTAAAAGCCGTCTCTTTCAGGGGTACATGGATGGATCGTATCGGAATGTTTTTCATTTTTATTCGATTACTACGGGTAAATATAGGAACTATTGATTTCGGGAGCCGGAGCGCGACGTACGCGTTCGGGCAGGGCCGAACAATTGCATTTTGAAGCGGAGGTTAACGAATAATGTTTGCCGGAACGGGGGAAACGGTTTCCGGCCTGTTTCATTTTGCCAACGAATACCCTGTTACCGGATCACCTCCTTTCCGTTGTTTTCAGGTATTACCTTTTTCAGGGATAAATTCAAACAGAGATACCCGATCAGCCCGGCCAGCAGGGACGAAATTAAAATGACAAACTTTGCGTTGTTGATGATGGTTTCATTGTCAAAAGCAAGCAGGGTAATAAAGATAGACATGGTAAACCCGATACCGCCTAAAAACCCGACCCCGGCGATTGCTTTCCAGTTTATATCTTCCTGTAGTTTGCAAACGCCGGCTGTCACCGCCAATAAAGTAAAAAGAAAAATGCCCAGGGGTTTGCCGGCAATAAGTCCCAAAGCGATGCCCAGGCTGTAATCCTGTGTCAGGGTCTGCCCGATATCCGGGCTCAGTATAATAGCGGTATTGGCCAAAGCAAAAACGGGCAAAATGACAAAGGCGACCGGTTTGTGTAAAAAGTGCTGTAAAATATACGAAGGTGATTTTTTTTCCCCGTTGCCAAAGGGAATGGTAAAGGCCAGTAATACGCCCGTAATGGTGGCGTGAACACCGGAATGGAGCATGAAATACCACATGACGATGCCGCCAATCAGGTAGGGGATTAAACTTCTCACTTTCATCCGGTTTAAAACCAGCAGCAGAACAAAAATCCCCAGGGCGATAAAAAGGTTTGTCCAAAGAAGCGTCTTCGTGTAGAAAATGGCAATGATTAAAATGGCTCCCAGGTCATCGATTACCGCTAATGCCGTCAAAAATATTTTCAGCGAAACCGGGACCCGGTTGCCCAGCAGCGATAAAATTCCCAGGGCAAAGGCGATGTCTGTCGCCATGGGGATCCCGGCCCCGGATTGCGTGGGTGTTCCAAAGTTGAACAACATATAAATGCCTGCCGGGATAATGATGCCTCCCAATGCTGCGAAAACCGGCAATAAGGCATCTTTTATATTAGACAGTTCCCCCCGGTAAATTTCCCGTTCGAGTTCCAGGCCGATTAACAAAAAGAAGATCGTCATGAGCCCGTCATTCACCCAGTGTCCCAGGCCGTGTCCCGCCAGCGGTATGTGCCAAAACTGGTGATAGCCGGTTCCCCAATTTGAATTGGTAACTGCGACGGACAATGCGGTGCAGCCGATTAACAGCAGCCCGCCTGCTTTTTCGCTGTCAAAAAACTCTTTAAACAGTTGGGTTATTTTCATACTTTTTTGCAGTTCTGAATTACCGGATCATATAAGGGACTTATAAATCTGCACTGCGTTTTTTGATCAATTGAAAAGCAGGATGATTTCAGTGTGAGGACCCGGCATAACGTATAAATGTTAATCAATGCGCCGGGTTGTTCATCCGGTCAAAGAAACCATTCAACTGCTCCCGGCCCGCGTTCAG
>CAYNSL010000250.1:0-1661 GCA_964399755.1 uncultured Chitinophaga sp.
TTCACCGTTGCCATCGTAGGTCGCCCCAATGTGGGCAAGAGCACGCTGTTTAACCGCCTGCTGGAACAGCGCAAGGCCATTGTGGACGATGTGAGCGGGGTGACGCGCGACCGGCAGTACGGCATGACCGACTGGAACGGCAAAACCTTTAACGTGATCGACACGGGCGGTTTCGTGGCGGGAAGCGAGGACGTTTTTGAAAAAGCCATCGCGGTCCAGGTAATGGTGGCGCTCGAGGAAGCCAATGCCGTGATCTTTATGGTGGACGCGGCCACCGGTCTCACCGACCTCGACGATTCGATGGCGGCGGTGCTGCGCAGGAGCCCCAAACCGGTATTCCTGGTGGTAAACAAGGTGGACAATAACACCCGCCTGCTCGAAGCCGCTGAATTTTACAGCCTGGGTTTTGACAGGATATTTTTCATCGCGTCGGCCAGCGGCAGCGGCACGGGTGAATTGCTGGATGCGATCACGGAATTGATTTCGCCGGAAGAATCGGCGGAGACGAAGGATATGGCGGCCCTGCCCAAATTCGCCATTATCGGACAACCCAATACCGGTAAATCCTCCCTGCTGAACGCGCTGGTAGGGGAGGAACGCACCATCGTGAGCGATATCGCCGGCACCACCCGCGACACGATCCATACCCATTACAATCTTTTTAAAAAGGAATTCATCCTGATCGACACCGCGGGGATCCGCCGCAAATCGAAAGTGCACGAAGACCTCGAATTCTATTCGGTGATCCGGGCCATCAAGGCCATGGACGAAGCGGATGTATGCCTCCTGCTGATCGACGCCGAAAAGGGGATGACGGCGCAGGACGTGAATATTTTCAGCCTCGCCGCCCGCAAGGGAAAGGGCATCGTGCTGCTGGTGAACAAATGGGACCTGGTGGAAAAATCAACGATGACTTCCCGCGATTATGAAAAACAGCTGAAAGAAAAACTGGCGCCCTTTACCGACGTGCCCGTTCTTTTTGTGTCGGCGAAGGAAAAGACCCGGATCTTCAAAGCCATCGAAACCGCCCTGCAGGTTTATGCCAACCGGGAGCGGAAGATCCCCACTTCGGAGCTGAACGACATCATGCTGAAGGCCATCGCCTCCTATCATCCCCCCGTGGTGCGGGGGCACCCCGTCAAGATCAAATTCGTTACCCAGCTGCCCACGGCGGTGCCCTCTTTCGCGTTTTTCTGCAATTTCCCCGACGATATCAAAATGCCCTACCGGAACTACCTGGAGAACCAGTTAAGGGAGCAGTTCGACCTGACGGGGGTGCCGGTCCGCATTTATTTCCGCAAGAAATAGGCAGGTGCTTGATTTTCAGTAAAGGAATTTGGGAAAAGGCTAAAATAAGCCTGCCCGGTTTTTGGATAATTGGGGCGGAAAATTACCTTTGCCCGCCGGATGAAATCCCCGAAGGAGGGACGGATTGCTAAACCAAAAACAAAAAAGTACAATGAAAAAGTTATTCGCTGTGCTGGCTATCGCCGGTCTGATGGTAGCCTGCAACAACAAAAAGAAAGAAGAAAAAAAGCCTGAAGGTGATACCACCACCCAAACCACGAACAACATGGGTGATACCACCAACAACATGGCCCCGGATACCACCCAGCATATGGGTGATACCACGCACATGTAATAAGGCCCTGCCTTTCAGG
>CAYNSL010000251.1:0-1658 GCA_964399755.1 uncultured Chitinophaga sp.
TTAAAAAAGGACCCAAATGGACGCCCGCCATCCAGAACGGCCGCCAGGTAAAAGCTTACCGCAAGCAGCCCATCACTTTCCAGGTGACGGGAGAATAATAACGATTGTTTTTTATTGAAAAGCCCGTTCAGACTTTATGAACGGGCTTTTTTGTACCATTTGCGGCTACGGGTTGTGAATGTAGCGAAACGAACCCCCTTCCCCCCAAAGAGAGAATTAAGCATTTCCTTTTTGCTATCAACGTAAGCATCCAGTATCCGGCATCCGGTATCTTTTACAAAAGGAGTTACTACCGCAAACTCAGGTACCACGGCTCGCAGCTCAAAGCTCAATGCTCACAGCTTTAATCTTACAGTTTCGGGTTAATTTTGGTGCATGCCGGATAAATATACAGGCTGGGATGATACGATTGTGGCCCTGGCCACGCCGCCGGGGATCGGCGCCATCGGCGTGATCCGGCTTAGCGGGAATGCCGCTATCGGTATCGCCAATACGCTTTTCCCTTCCAAAGATCTTTCGCTGCAACCAACGCATACCCTCCATGTCGGGTTCATAAAAGAGGGTGATAAAATACTTGATGAAGCCGTGATCTCTTTGTACAGGGCTCCCAAATCCTATACGGGTGAAGATGTGGTGGAAATCAGTTGCCACGGTTCCCCCTTTGTACTGAGCCAGGTGATCGAAGCCTGTTTGAAGAGCGGCGCCCGCCCTGCCCGCCCGGGGGAATTCACCCAGCGGGCATTCCTGCACGGGAAAATGGATCTCACGCAGGCCGAGGCGGTGGCCGACCTGATCGCATCTAATTCGGCCGCCTCGCAGAAGGCGGCGCTTCATAATATCCGCGGCGGTTTTGCCGAAAACCTGCGCGCGCTCCGGGAAAGACTGATCCGTTTTTCGGCGCTGATCGAACTCGAACTGGATTTCTCGCAGGAAGATGTGGAGTTCGCCGACCGGAAAGAATTTTATGCATTGATTGAAGAACTGAGCCTGTCTACCCGCAGGCTGGCGGATTCTTTTCAACTGGGAAACGTCATTAAGAACGGCGTCAGCGTGGCCATCATCGGCCGGCCCAACGCGGGAAAGTCAACCCTCTTAAACAGTTTGCTCAACGAGAACCGCGCCATCGTGAGCGAAATTCCCGGTACCACCCGCGATACGATCGAGGAACTGATCAATATCGACGGCATCCTGTTCCGGCTCATTGATACGGCCGGGATCCGGGAACATACGGCCGATACAATCGAAAACGCGGGTATGGAACGAAGCCGCGAGAAGATGAGGGGGGCCGACCTGGTGCTGCTGTTGTTTGATGTGAATGAAGAGGCCGGAGGCCCGAGGTCGGAGGCGGGAAGTCTGAGGTCTGAGGTCGGAAGTCTGAAGTCGGAAGTCGGAAGTCTGATTTCCGGGCTGCAGCGGCGGCAAACAAATTTTATTCTTGTTGGAAATAAGATAGACAGGTTGGGGGAGAACGAAGCGAAAGAAAAATTCGGCGATCTTCCCAATATCGTGTTCATTTCCGCCAAACAGCGCCTGCATACGGAAGTATTGAAGGAAAAAATGGTGGACACTGTATTGAAAGGGCGGGTGCAGACCGAAGATACCATCATCACCAATGCCCGGCACTACCACGCGCTGAAGCAGGTGGAAAAATCGCTGGA
>CAYNSL010000252.1:0-1620 GCA_964399755.1 uncultured Chitinophaga sp.
ACGGCCCAGAGTACGCTTCGCCTCTTCACTCGCTGCGGCCTTGCTGGACAGCCTTTTTGCCCATCCTGCTTGGCTGGTGAGCCTCGTCCCACACCTCGATCTCTGAAACGACTACAGAGGTCAACATGAATTGTTCCGCAAACTGCTAGTGGGTACTACGATCCAACAGTGTTGGGGGAGGTTCGTCGTCTGTGCGCTGAGCATGGGTGTGGGCGTGGGGAGCGTCGCGGCGGAATCTGAGCATGGGCACGGATCTTCCGGTTTGGAACGCACTATGCTGGTTCAGCCGTCCCAGGCACAAGCCGAACCACAGGTGCATGGACTCTTACGACCGGATTGGCCCAGTCCGGTGAACGACCAGGAACGCCGGCTCTTCACATTAGTGGATGTTCTCGAATATCGACCACGCACCGGGGAAGAAGGAAGTAATAGTGACTACCGTTGGGATCTCGAAGGCTGGTACGGCGGCGATCACAATCGACTCTGGTTCAAGAGCGAAGGACAGCGTGATACTGCATTCAAGGCGGACTATGATGTGGACTTCCAATTGCTCTACGGCCGATTCCTCTGGAAGCATTATGACATTCAGGTCGGTGGCCGAATGGAAACGCAATCGTTTCGTGGCGGGAATGTGGCGCGTGGTATGGGAGTGATCGGGCTACAGGGAATTGTGCCCTATAATTATGAGTTCGAATCGGCGCTGTTCATTGATCAGCGCGGTGCTGTTTCAGCGCGACTGTCCTATACAAAAGATTTTCTCCTCACCCAACGACTGATCCTTCAAGGGCGATTTGAAACCAATCTGGCCATCCAGCGAGTAGAAGAGTTCACAACTGGATCCGGTTTGAACAACCTGGAATTCGGCGGACGCGTGCGGTACGAAATCCGTCGGGAGTTTGCCCCGTACATCGGCCTGTCGTTCGACCGTAGCTTCGGTGAGACTGCAACATTGGTGCGTCGGCAAGGCGGAGATCCGAGCCAAGTACGATTCGTGGTCGGTGTGAGAATGTGGTTTTGAGAGGAGGGGGAAGCAGAACTCTTCGTAATTGTTGGTCAGCGAGAGCTAACGGTTCGAACGCTCGCCGGGCGGAGGGCCAGTCCGAATATCGCGAGCCCACAGAAAACTGCACCGGCATAGAAGGTCGCTGGTGCGCCGAGTCGATCCCACAGAAGGCCTGCGAGAACACTGGCGACGAGCACGGCGATTCCGCTCGCTAGGTTGAACAGGCCGTAGGCCGTCCCACGCAAGTCCGCCGGCGCCGTGTCGGCGACCATCGTGGCGAGCAGGCCTTGTGTGATCCCCATGTGCAGTCCCCACAGACATATACCGAAGAGCATGACACCCCAATGGTCGTGCATGGCCAACACCAGGTCAGCCCCGATCAAGACGACCAGCCCAAGCACGAGCAATTTCGTATGGCTCATGCGGTCAGAGAGTCTGCCAAATGGGTAGGCTGCGCCGGCGTAGACCACGTTCATGGCGACCATGATGAGAGGGGTCAGCGCAAGAGGAATCCCGACCTGGTGGGCGCGAAGGACCAGAAAGGCTTCACTGAATCGGGCAAGCGTGAAGACGGCTCCGACCCCAACCACCCACCAATAGGCCGGTTGCAAGCTGGA
>CAYNSL010000253.1:0-1590 GCA_964399755.1 uncultured Chitinophaga sp.
AGGGATCGGTGGTGATCGTGAGCCACGATAAATATTTCCTGAACCGGATGGTGACCAAAATCGTGGAGTTGTACCAGCAGCAACTGCATATCTATAGCGGCAATTTCGATTATTACGAAAAGGAAAAAGCCATCCGCATCGAGCAGCAGCAGAAAGCCTACGAGAACCAGCAGGATTTTATCCGGCAGCAGGAAAGACTGATCGACCGGTTCAGGGCCAAGGCCAGTAAGGCAGCCATGGCGCAGAGCCTGATCAAGAAACTGGACCGGCTCGAAAGGATCGAAGATGCCGAACTCGAAAGACCGAATATCCGGATCAATTTCCGTGTGGACAAAACTCCCGGCCGCGTGCTGGTGGAACTGAAACACGCGACCAAATCCTTCGGCGATAACGTGATCGTAAAAAATACTTCGGCCGAGATCGACCGGGGCGACAAGATCGCCCTGATCGGCGCCAACGGAAAGGGAAAGTCGACCCTGCTACGGATGATCGCGGGCACCGAACCGTTTGAAGGGGAAAGAAAATGGGGACATAATGTGGATGCCAGCTTTTACGCCCAGCACCAGCTGGAAGCGCTGAACCTGAACAACAGCATCCTCGATGAAATGAAGGAATGCGGGAGCCAGATGACAGAACTGGAACTGCGGGGACTACTGGGCTGTTTCCTGTTCAGCGGCGATGACGCCGATAAAAAGATCAGGATCCTGAGCGGGGGCGAAAAAGCGCGGGTGGCCCTGGCCAAAGTGATCGTGAGCAAGGCCAATTTCCTGCTGCTCGACGAACCCACCAACCACCTCGACATGCACAGTTGCGACCTGATGATCGAAGCGCTGAACAAATATCCCGGCAGTTATATCCTCGTTAGCCACGACCGGCATTTCATTTCCAAAACTGCCAATAAGATCTGGGAGATCGTAGATCATGAGGTCAAGGAATTCAAGGGCGGTTACGAAGAGTGGGTGTTATGGAAGGAAAGGATGAAGAAGAGAGAGGAAGAGCAGTCAGAAAAGTCAGATAGGTCAGATAGGTCAGATAGGTCAAATAGGTCATATAAGTCAAATGGGTCAGAGAAGGCGGATGGGGCAAGTAAGTCAAAAGAGTCAAATGAGTCAGAGAAGTCAAATAAGTCAGAGAAGTCAACTGAGGGAAATAAACCGGCGGGAGGGATCAATAAGGAAGTGAAAAAAGAACTGCAGCGGATGCAGAAGCAGTTCCTTCAGCTCGAGGAAAAGCTGGCCGCGCTGAACAAACGGGTAGCTGAACTGGAAGCCGCCCTTGCAGATCCGGCCACCTATTCGGACAAGACCAAATTCCTGCAGGCGGAAGCGGACTATCACAAAGCCGGCGATGACCTGGCCCGCCAGAACGCCGAATATGAAAAACTGTTTGAAAGAATCATGGAACTGGAACAGCAGGCGGGTTGACCCGCAACACCTAATCTTTTTCATTCCCGGTAGTAATATCATCTTCCTGATTCAACGCTTAGCATCATTCAGAGAGAATTCCCTGATTTTTTTGCGGACCGGTTTTCATCGGTTTATAAACTTTCACTAATTAATTCGTCGCAAAGCGATCACAGCGGTTCGATGC
>CAYNSL010000254.1:0-1565 GCA_964399755.1 uncultured Chitinophaga sp.
CTAAAAGCGTATCGGCTTTTCTCAAATCGATTCCCGATCCGGTAAAAAGGGCCGGCTGCATCCGGGTGGCCGCCATCATGCAGGAAATATCGGGGTTCGAGCCGAAAATGTGGGGACCCGCCATCGTGGGCTTTGGCTCCTACCATTACAAATACGAAAGCGGGCACGAGGGCGACGCCCCGCTGATCGGCTTTTCACCGCGCAAGGCCGCGATCGTTTTATACCTGCCATCCAATTTCACAGGAAGGGAAGCCCTTCTTAAAAGTTTCGGGAAACATACCAGCAGCAAAGCCTGTATCTATGTTAAAAAACTGGAGGACATCAGCATTCCCGTGCTGCGGAAAATGGTGACCAATGCCCTGAAAACGAAAAAAGAAAATCTCAAATGCTGATCACCCGCGCTTTGATGCCGCGGCTTCACTCCCATCTGGATAAGAAATGTAACTTATGTAACCGCCCTTCCGGGACTGCCGGACGAAATTTGCACACAGACCGGTCACCGGTAACCGGCCATATCAAACATGCTTAAAAAATACTTATTACCACTGTCGGGAATACTGGTTGGCGCCATTGCCGGCTACCTCTATTTTCATTACAGGGGTTGCAGCGGCAACTGCGCGATCACCTCGAAACCGCTTAACAGCACGGTCTACGGCGCGCTGATGGGCGGTTTGCTGTTCAGCATGTTCGGCCCGGGAAAAAATAAAGACAAAAATAAAAATGAGCATACCCATGAATAAAACAACTGCGATCATCGATGTACGCACGCCCGCTGAATTCCAGGGCGGACATGTGGCCGGGAGCATTAATATCCCCCTGCAGGAATTGCCCGTCCGGCTGGATGAGATTAAATCACTGGCGCAACCCCTTGTGCTCTGCTGCGCCAGCGGAAACCGCAGCGGCCAGGCCGCGCTCTACCTCAAAAAAATGGGAATCGACTGCATAAACGGCGGTTCCTGGCTGGACGTAAATTATTCCGTATCACTTACCGCTAATTAATAAACCGTGAAAGAAAGATTGCTCCGCGGCTGGAACCTGCTCCGTATCCTGTACCTCGTATTGGGCATCCTGGTGATTGTCCAGTCGATCCAGCTCCGCCAATGGGCCGGGATCCTCTTCGGAAGCTATTTCGCCTCGATGGGCATCTTCGCCTTTGGTTGCGCTGGCGGCGCCTGTAACTATCAGCCCGGCAAAAAACCGGGGCTGGAAGAAACCGCCGGAAAAAATTGATGCCGCTTCGCCCGGATGATCCGGATGGCCGGAAAGTTCTCCGCTGCCTGTAAGGGTTGCCGCAGGCATGATCCCGGACATCACAGCCCTAACACCGCATTCAATCCCCCTTTAATAATAGATTAAGTATCTTAACCGGTGATTCAGCTTTATTGACAAAAAAATAAAGACATGCCGGCATATATGTTCTTTATCCGCAAGCAAACCGAAAGCGCCAAAACGCTCTCACCCGAAGTGCATGAAAAATTCCTGAAAGGATGCGAAACCTATATCGGGCGATTGAAAGAGCAGGGAAAACTCATCGCCGCCCAACCCATCGAAAGGGCGGGCACGAT
>CAYNSL010000255.1:0-1548 GCA_964399755.1 uncultured Chitinophaga sp.
CGCCGGTGAGCAGCACCACGGCGCCGTCTTCGACCGCCGACTGCCACAAGCCCTGGTGCATCACGCCATTGGGATAACCGGGGAAATCCCGCAGGCGATGCCCCTCGTCCCGATACCACGAGGGACTGCGGTGCGTGGGCGGCCGTTCCCGAATCGGCCTGCCGAGGAATTCGCCGACGGCCCGCGCATACCCGATTTCGTCCGCGCGGCCGCCCGCCGGAAAACGCAGGGTGTAGCCGCGCACATCGGGCGCTGGCAGCACCCCTGATGCGTGCAGGCGGGCCGCGACGCACATCAGGGCGGACGAATCGAGGCCGCCGCTGACTTCACAGGCCAGCGGCCGGTGCGACCTGGACAGCCGCCGCACCGTATCGACAAGAAGCGATCGATAACGGTCCACATGGTCCTGGTCGGTGCGGCAGTCCTGCGCTTCGGACAGATCGGGGTCCCAGTACTTCAGCACCTTGGCGCCCGCCGACCCGATGTTCAAGACATGGGCAGCATCGAGCCGCAAGACGCCGGTCCAGAGTGTCTGGTCACGCGATGGCCATTGGTCCGCCAGCATCTCCACCAGCTTGGACTCGTTGGGAACGGCCTCGACCCAGGGCCTTTCGAGAATGGGCCTGAGCTCGGAAGCGAATACCAAGGTGTTCGCATCCCGGTGGTAGAAAAAGGGCTTGTTGCCCAGGCGATCGCGCGCACAGAACGCCTGGCGCCGCCGCGCATCCCAGATCACCAGGGCGAAATCACCGTCGACGTGTGGCAGAAAGCCGGTGCCCCACACTTCGTAAGCACGCAGAACCAGCTCCGCGTCGGCACGGCTGCGCAATACCGCCCCTGAGCCCAACAGCTCGCGGCGCAGTTCTTCCCAGTTGTCCACCCGACCGTCCATCACCAGCACCAGGCTTTCATCCTCGTTGGCCCATGGCTGCGTCTCCTCCAGCGACTCCGGGGTGGTGCGCAGCATGCAGTGGCCCAGCGCCACGCTGCCCAGACGCCAGTGCCGGATGCCGTCGGCTCCGCGATGGCGCAGGGGAGCAGTCATGGCCTCGATCTCGCCGGGTGCCACCGGCCTGCCGTCGAAGTGGAGGATGCCGGCGATGCCGCTCATGCTGTCAAGCCTGCCTGCGGGGTCAGCCGACGCGGACCAGGCCTTTGGCCCGCAGTTCGCCGATCAGGCGCAGCACATCAGCCTCGAGCGCATCACGCCTCACGTCGTATTCGCCCTGGATCACGTCACAAATAGCGAGCAGGGACTTCCCCTCGCTCATCAGCGCCCAGATGCGCGCGCCCACCGGGTCCAGCCCGAAGTACGTGCCCCTGGCCAGGTCGAGCAGAACGGCTTCGTCACCGACGGAGCGGGCCATGACGTCGGCGGGAATGCTGACGGTCTTTGACAGGTTCATGGTGCCCCACTTTCTGGTTGGTCAAGTGCCTGCCGCACGATGGCGCCGCGCACGGCCGGCAGCGCTTGGTAGCGCCGAGGGTAATCGAGGCGGAAATGGATGGGCAGCGCGGCCAGCCGGCTGAGGTCGTCGAAATGGCGCG